>JAJYIO010000414.1 GCA_021790035.1 bacterium
GGAGTTTCTGATGAGTCCCCCACCGGCTGCGCCGACACTCTCGAATGAAACGCCGCCTGCCGAGCGGGGCCACGCAGCAGCTTGCCCGCAGCGGGGGGTAGTTTGCGGGGGGCAAGGCCCCCTGCCAGTCACCGCCGGCGCAGCCGGAGAGAAGAGTTTCTGATGAGAATGCGCGGCCGGCCCGGTCCGATCCAGAGCGTAGTCCCTCGGAAGAGATGGCGCGTAGCCCTCCTGGTTGGCGTTCTGGCGCTGCTGGCGGGACCTGCGCTGTCCGAGCCAGCGGTATTCACGGGTCAGGGCATGTCCGCCTACGACAACGGAGACTTCCGGACGGCCATCGCGGACTTTACCCGGGCGTTGCGCCAGAACCCGCACGACCTCCTGGCCATGTACTACCTGGCCAACACCTACTGGCGCATCAACGACAACGACCAGGCGCGCCCGCTGTTCCGCCAGCTTGCGGCCCTCGATCCGGCCGGTTCGTACGGGGCGCAGGCCCGGGACTGGCTTTCGGCCAACGGGGACGCAAGCTCGATGCGTGGGGTCATCCGCCTGCCCTCGGTGGCCTATACGCCCGAGACGGACACGTCCAAGCCCGGCCCCCCGATCGTGGCCAAAGATGGCCGGTTGCGAATCACTCCGCCCGGCGGCTTCAAGAAGCGAACGGATGAGAGCGGGCCGAACGCCGGCGAGATTCACACGCGGCTCGTTTTCACCCGAGATACTCCGATCGGGGTTGCGACCCTCCTGGTCGAGGCTCGGTATCCGGCCCGGCCCGCCTCCGACGCGGATCGTCACGACGCCCTCGAGAATCTTTACGCCGATGCCGGCCACCTCCTGTCCAGCCTCTCGGTCGGGAGGTACGACCTGAGCGACACCGAGGTCACCCAGGACGGGAGAGAGCAGGATGTCACCACCCGCGCCGAGGACGGTCCGCCCATGCGCGGCCGGGTGCGCGGTGCCTGGATCGGCGATGCCTTCGTCGTGTCGGTGGCCATCGCCCCGAGCAAGGACTGGCCTGCGCTCGAGCAGCCCATGGAGGATGCGATCGCCAGCATCGCGGTCGGTGCGGTGGCCAAGGCCGCCCCTGCGGCCGCGTCGGCGAGTGTCATCCCGACCCCCGCTCCGACACTCGACCCCGCGACTCCCTGGTGGCAGCGTATCCAGAGCGAGATGGGCACGTCGAGCTCCGGTCTGTCGGCTCCGCCCTGGGGCTCGCCGAACCCGTAAAATTCATCGCTCATCAGGCGGGTTCCGATGGTGCCGCGACCTTGCCGAACCTTGGGGGGGCAGTGTATACCAATAGCAGCAACAACGGGTCGTCGTCGGCCCGGGGCTGAAGGATATGCGGCCATCGGCAGGTCGAGTCAGCCCCGACAAGGAGATATCAATGGCCAATAGTGAACTTGCAAACTTCTTGTTGTCCAAGGTCGATCAGCTCCCGGCCGTCGCGTCTTTGGCCAATCTTTGGACTTCCGATGGCAAGGTGGCGCCGGATGTCATGGACCGCATTTCGGTTGCCGTGCAGAGCGATCCCGCCCTGGCTAGCCAGGTCATGACGGCCGGCGGCGGTGCCAGCGTGCAGAGCGCGGTCATGGCACTGGGACTCAAGACCGTCGAGAGTCTGATGGTCGCCAAGGCTGCCGAGGATACCGCAACCTCCATCAACCCCGAGACCCTGCAACTGATGCAGGGGAATCTCTGGCGCCACAGCAAGATCGTGGGCTTCTGCTGTCAGTTGCTGGCCAAGGAGGTCGGATACCCCAACACCAACGACGCGTTCGTCGCCGGGCTGTTTCACGATATCGGCAAGGCGGTCCTCAATCGTTACGCGTTCGAGGAGATCAACGCGGTCCTGCGCGTGACGAGCGCCAAGGCCAAGGCTCTCTTCACGGCTGAAGACGAGGCCTTTGGCTTCAACCATAGCTACATCGGAGCCAAGATCGTGGCGCGCTGGAATCTTCCTGACCAGATCCGGGAGGCGGTCGAGTTCCACCATACCCCGGAGAAGGCCACCGTCGACGTCCAGATCACGGAGATCGTCCACCTCGGCAACGTCCTGGTGAACTGGATCCAGATGAAGCTCGGTCTCAAGTCCAACTTCTATCCGCTCCGGCCCTACATCCTGGACAAGTTCAACATTCCGACCGAGCGCCTGCGTCAGATCGCCGAGGAGGCCAACGAGATCGTGCAGAGCACGGCCAAGTAGGCTTTCGGCCAGCAGGCGCCGGGTCGCGGCGTCAGGCTGCTCGTGCCTTCTCCTCAAAGCGCCCCTGCTTGGCAGGGGCGCTCGTTGTTGGTGCGATAATGGGAGATGGCCAAGACGCGGACCCGCTTCGTCTGCCAGGAGTGCGGGGCCCAGCAGCCGCGCTGGGTGGGCAGATGTCCCGAGTGCGGGGCCTGGAACTCCTACGACGAGGAGCGCGAGCTTCCCGTCGCGCCCTTGGCTGGATCTGCTGCCGAGCCGGTGCCCATAACGCAGGTTCCGATCCACGATGCGCTGCGATTTCCCAGCGGTTCGAGCGAGTTCGACCGCGTGCTCGGCGGGGGGGTCGTGCCGGGTTCGCTGGTCCTGCTCGGCGGGGAGCCGGGAGCCGGAAAGAGTACGCTCACGACCCAGATCTCGCAGCGCCTGGCGGAGGCCGGGCGCAAGGTGCTGTACGTTTCGGGCGAGGAGTCCCCGGCTCAGATCCGGTTGCGAGCCGAGCGCCTCGGGGCCCAGTCGGACGGCCTGCTCCTCCTGGCGGAGACCGACGCCGAGGCCATCGGTCGGGCCATCGAGCGGTTGCGGCCCGAGTGGGTGGTCATCGACTCCATCCAGACGGTCTACGACCCGCGGCTCCCCTCGGCACCCGGCTCGATGACCCAGATCCGCGAGGCGACGGCAGCGTTCATGCGGCTCGCCAAGGGCCAGGGCGCCGCCATCTGCATCGTCGGCCACGTGACCAAGGAGGGGACCCTCGCGGGTCCGCGGACGCTGGAGCACATGGTCGATACGGTGCTCTACTTCGAGGGCGATCGCTTCCGGGCCTTCCGGCTTCTGCGCGCGGTCAAGAACCGCTTCGGCTCGACCCAAGAGGTCGGCGTGTTTGAGATGCGCTCGACCGGCCTGGTCGAGGTGCCGGATCCTTCGGCACTGTTTCTGGCCGAGCGGGCCGAAAATTCGACGGGCAGCGCCATCGCGGTGCCCATGGAGGGCTCACGCCCGCTGCTGGTAGAGGTCCAGGCGCTG
>JAJYIO010000415.1 GCA_021790035.1 bacterium
AAGAATGGCTTGGTGCCGAAGCGCACGTCCCTCATCATCGAGGAAGAGCGCTGGTTCTTGGATGCGGTCGCGGGCACGACGCCATCGCTCTGGCCGCCGCCGGTTACGAGGTCGTCGCGGTCGACTTCGCGGCCTCCGCCATTGAGGCAGTTCGGGCGCGGGCCTCCCGGCTCACCCTCGACGTTCGCTGCATCGAAAGAGACGCGTTCGAACTGGGCCCCGAGTTCGATCGTTCCTTCGATCTGGTCTTCGAACATACCTTCCTTTCCGCCCTCCGTCCGCAGAGGCGAAGGGAGTATGTTGCCCTTGTGGCGCGTCTGACCGAGCCTGGCGGTTTGCTTCTCGGGATCTTCTTCACGGGCCACGACCCTGAAGGACCTCCCTTCGGAATCTCGCCCGATGAACTGCGAAAGCTGCTCGAGGCGGACTTCGACGAGATCGCACTGGTGCCGGTTCCGGCATTTCAAGAGGGCCCGCTCGGACACGAGCACCTTGGGCAATACCGTCGGCGCCAAGCCGAGTGAAGGCCCCGACCGGACTGCCACCCTGCCGATTACCTGCCGTGCGCGTGGCGATGGTGCAGGTCGGGCAGATGCGGGTGGGAGTGCCGCAGAACCTCATGAGCATGCAGGTGGGCATGGGGCTCGGGACCTTCGTTCCCCTCGTGCTCGTGCTGATGGTGCTCGTCATGCACGTGGACGTGGTCGTGCTCTTGGGCTTCGTGGGTGTGCCCGTGTTGGTGCTCCTCGTTGGCCATCAGGAAGACCCCGAGGGCCATCACGGACCCGGCTGCAACCGTGAGGAGCGACAGGGACTCCTTCAAGATGAAGACGGAAGCCAGGGCTCCCACGAAGGGCGCCGTCGCGAACAGGCTTCCCGTGCGCGCCGTTCCGATCCGGCGAAGCGCCAAGACGAAGCAGACGAGGCTCCCACCGTAGCCGAGGGCTCCGACGACGAGCCCGGCCTCGACGACGGACCAGGAATGCCATGACGCGCCGGTCAGGGCAGCGATCGCCAAGCCGATCCAGCCGGCGAAGAGCCCTTTGGCCGCGACCACGGCAACCGGATCGCGCTCGGAGATTCGATGGGTGAGGTTGTTGTCCACTCCCCATGCCAGACAAGCTCCTGCAATCGCCAGCGCCCCCAGCCATGTCGACGTGCCCGGTCGGCTCTGATCCAGCGCGACCAGGACACTGCCCAGGGTGATCGCGATCGTTCCCGCAAGAGAAAGGCGATCGAGCGACTCGCCGAGCACGACGGCAATCAGGATCGTAAAGACGGCCTCGAGGTTCAGAAGCAGCGAACCGACGATGCCCGAGGCTTGCGACAAGCCGAACAGGAGGAGAACCGGACCGAGGAGGCCGCCAAACGCGATCGAGGCCGCCAGTACGGGAAGGTCGGTCCTGGTGAGAGGGACTTGCCTGCGGGGCGCTCCATTCGCTGTCGAGAGTCTTTGCACGAGCCAGACGATCCCGAGTGCGAAACCCGCGCCAAGGTAAAGCAGCCCGGTGGCCTCGATGGCGGGAATCTCCGTCAAGAAGCGCTTGCTGAGCGGGGCTGCCAGGCCAAACAGGAGCGCGGCTGCCACGGCGAGGTAGGTACCTCGCGTCTTACCAGTTGAGCCGGCCACAATCTGCTTGCCCGGCCGATTCTAGCTGTAGCGTGGCGTGATCGATGCGAAAGCGCTCGAGGAGAAGCGCCTTGATCTCCTGGAGGATGGTCATGCAGGCGCTTTCGTCTACCACCTCCACGTGGCAGGTGAGGGAAACCATGCCCGAGGTCAGGGTCCAGATGTGGAGGTCGTGGGAGTTGAGTACCCCGGGCAGTGATTCGATCGAGTGGACGATCTCGGCGGGATCCAGATGCGCGGGGGTGTTTTGAAGCAAGATGTCCACCGACTCGACGACCAACCCCCAGGCGCTGCGAAGAATAAGGACGGCGATCAAGGCCGAAACGACGGGATCCGCCAGGTTCCAGCCGAAGCGCCAGATCAGGAAGCCGGCGACGACGCTTCCGAAAGAGCCGGCGGCGTCACTCAAGACGTGGAGAAGCGCTCCCCTGGAATTGAGACCTTCGCGGTGGCCGCGCGCCAGGATCCATGCGCCGAATCCGTTGACGACCAGCCCACCCATCGCGATGGCCATCAACTTGATGCCGACAACTGTCGAAGGATGCTGGATCCGTCGCGCAGCCTCGAAGAGAAGTCCACCCGTCAACACGATGAGCAAGGAGCTGTTCATCAAGGCGGCCAGAATCTCCAGCCGATGGAAACCAAACGATCGCCTGGCCGTGGGTGGCCGGCCTGCCAGCCACATCGCGACGACGCTCATCAGAAGGGCCGCGATGTCGGTGAACATGTGGCCGGCGTCTGCCAAGAGGGCCAGACTGTTGGCCCAAAGGCCACCGATCAGCTCGACGACGAGGTAGACGGCGAGCAAGAGGACGACCAGCAGCATCGCTTTTTGCGATGCACCTCGTCCACCGTCGTCGTGGTCGTTGTGACGCTGGCGGTCGAGGATTTGGTGGTGGTGCGCTTTCGACATGGACTCTCTCCTACGGGATCCTGATATACTATCCCCTAGTATAGTATTTTTCGATCGCGGGGAGTAGGCGAGAAGACCCGTGGCGCACCTCATAAGGGACAAGAAGAAGCTGCTCAACCGGATTCACCGGATCCGTGGGCAGGTCGACGCCATCGAAAGGGCGCTCGAGCGGGACGATGATGATTGCTCGGGCGTCTTGCAGAGCATCGCGGCCTGCCGTGGTGCCATCAATGGCCTGATGGCTGAGGTTATCGAAGGGCATGTCCGCTTCCACGTTATCGATCCAGACAGCTCCCCCACCTCGGACCAGGCCAAGGCAGCGCAGAAGCTCATCGACGTGGTCAAGACCTACCTGAAGTAGACCGTCGAGTCGACGATGGCGAGAGGGCCCCGGACGACGCCCCCTCTACAGGCTGCAGAACACCCTCATGCAGATCCCCTCGGAGAAAAGAGGAGCGGACAGGGCTCCCGCAGCCAGCAGCAGCACCAGCAAAGCCCCCGCCGTCAGGCCCGTCAGCGTCCGCGAGGTGGCGACTGGCTTTGCATCCAGCAGGCTGTCGACGCGTGCCTCCAAGCCTGGGTTGATGCCTGCGATCGCCTGGACAGGCAAGTGGCCGACCGTCCGGCCGCCAAGACCGGCCTCGCCGACCTTGATGAGGGCCTCGGCCAGGACGTCGGGCCTTT
>JAJYIO010000416.1 GCA_021790035.1 bacterium
CCACCCCGGCGCGCCGCGCGTCGCCAGCCTCGCCACCGCGCCGATCCTCGGCTTCGACCTCACCAGCGATCCCCTCGAGTCCAAGCAGTGGCAACTAGCCAAGATCAACGCTCCGCAGGCCTGGAAGTACAGCACGGGTCGCGGCGTCACGGTTGCGGTCATCGATACCGGCGTGGACGAGACCCATCCTGACCTCCAGGCCAATTTGGTCCCGGGTTACAACACCCTCGAGAACAACTCCGATCCGCATGATGACAACGGCCACGGCACCAACGTCGCCGGCATCATCGCAGAGGTCGGCGGCAACGGGATCGGCGGGATCGGAGTCGCCCCGGATGCCAAGATCATGCCGGTACGGGCTCTCGGCGAACAGGGTGGCACGGCGCTCAGCGTGTCCACCGCCATCCAGTATGCCGCCGATCACGGCGCCAACATCATCAACATGAGCCTCGGCAGCAGCCAGTCCTCGCAGGCCATCCAGAGCGCGGTCAACTACGCCCTGGGCAAGGGCGTCATCGTCGTCGTGGCGATGGGCAACGACGGCCAGAATGGCAATCCCACGTCCTACCCGGCTGCCTACCAGGGCGTGATCGCCGTGGGCGCCACCAATCCGCAGGATCAGGTCACCCCGTGGTCCGACTGGGGTTCGTGGGAGGCCGTTTCGGCTCCCGGCTACGGCATCTGGGCGACCTTCCCCAATTACGACTGCGCCCTGCTCGACATCGCCAAGCAGAATCCCCAGGAGCTGCCTCCCGAGGACTCGATCCAGGAGGGCTACGCGGCCATCAGCGGCACCAGCCAGGCCACCCCGGTCGTCAGCGGCGTCGTCGCCCTGATGAAGTCCATCGATCCCTCCCTGACACCCGCGCAGGCTCGCCAGGATCTGATGGCCACCGCTCGCTCGACCACCGGTGGCTTCGACGATCACTACGGAGCCGGCATCGTCGACGCCCTGGCGGCCGTTCGTTCCGTGCAGCAGTAGACCCACCATCCGGACGCGAGAGCCCATCGTGCGGCTCTCGCGTCCTTTCGTTTTCGGGTTTCGAGCTGCCCACAAAGGGTGAGAGGCGCCGCCAAGCCGGATCCTGGGCCGGGGCGCTCGCCCGCAGTCGTCAAGCGGTCCGAGGTGGTGTAGGTTGGACCCCATGTTCCGCATGCGACTTTCCACCATCGTCCTCGTTCTCGTGCTCCTTGGATTCGTGGGCTTCTGGGCCCGCTCCGCCAGTCACCAGTCGGTCACTGGCGAGGACCAGCACTTCGACTCTGGACTCGTCCAGGGCAATGCCCAGAAGATCAACCTCGCCGCCGTCCACCAGGCCTTTTACGAGACGCAGGGAAGCGATTTCAACCAGTGGATGCAGAACTTCGAGCAGCGCGTCAACGAGATCTACCAGGGGCCGGATGTCGTCCAGGTCGCAGCCGACAAGGACAACGGCATGATCCGCGTCACGGGCTACATCGAGCGCAACAATACGCCGGGTTACCAGCCCTCGGGCGACGAGACCTTGTTCCAGTTGCAGCAAACCGGTCCGATGAACGGTGCCCAGGGCTTTCCCTATACGCTGACGGGGGCGGGCGGCGCTCCCTTTTACCAGGGCTACCCGCCGCCCATGTACTATCACCACAGCTTCCTCGACAACCCCTTCGTCCAGATGTTCGTGATCAGCCGGCTCCTGACGCCGTCTTGGCACTACTACACGCCCCCGTCACGTGTGACGGTGCTCCATCACTACGTGACCGGCTTCCGGCAAACACCCGCGTACCACACCCAGATGCAGCAGAACCGGGGCTTCTTTGCCCGGCTGTTCAAGCGCAAGGATTCCGGACTGGCACGCAGCTCTCACGGTTTCAGCACGGGCGCTGGACTCGAGAACAAAACGCGGTCCCGGTCGTGGTTCGGCGGTGGGGCCGGCGGCAAGTCCTCCTGGTCCGGACGCCGGAGTGGAGGCTGGTTCGGAGGCAGTACTTCCGCGAAATCCGGCCGCTCGTGGTTCGGTG
Source organism: bacterium (assembly GCA_021790035.1). Taxonomy (GTDB): domain Bacteria; phylum Cyanobacteriota; class Sericytochromatia; order S15B-MN24; family VGJW01; genus JAJXWQ01. The sequence continues at coordinate 1,999 of JAJYIO010000416.1, forward strand.
GGAGCGGGGGATCGAGCTGGGGCGGGCGGCGATCCTTCGGGGGGTTCTCGAGCCATTCGTGGGGCGGTCGGCGCCGCTAGCAACCGGCGTGTAGGCGCCGGAGCACCGCTTGAGGAGAGTATCTAGATGGCCAGCACCTACCTCGTCGAACTCAGCGACGAAAGCAAGACCGGCAAGATCGTCTTGCCGCTTTCCAGGTCCGCGATCCAGCGCCCGGCGGTTCAGTTCGTCTTCGACGTGCTTGGTGCGGAGCCCGACGCGCTGGTAGCCGAGCACGGCCTGCCAGCTTCCGATGCGAGGCTCCTGGCGCACCTTCGCGACGTTATCTTCACGCAGGAAGGCCAGGAACTGGTCATTCGCGACGGGGTGGAGTTCGAGGCCAACAACTCGCCGCTCGATCCCGACGCGCAACTCGAGGAGTACTTCCTTCCGCGCCCGGATCGTCCTGGGGACGTCCACATCTGCCACATCGAGGTCCTGTCGGCGGATCCCGCCCGCGCCCGGATCCGGCAGATGCGGGCCTACCAGGTCATGTTCGCCCTGCACGAGTTCAAGCGCGGTTATCAGACCACGATGACGGACGTCGACACGCTCCGGCCGGTGACCGAGGAAGCCGAGGCCAAGGGCCTGCTGCGTTTCGATCTGAGCAAGAACACCTTCCAGGCGACCCCCGAGGGCGAGAATGCCTACCAGAGCTTGATCGCCGAGGCACAGGAGCTCATCCGGCGCTATGACCTCTTTTGCGATGTGGATCTCGCCAAGGGCCAGACGGAGATCCGGTTCGGCTCGGGCCTCGGTCAGGATCTGCGAATCCCCATCTGGGAGCTCAACGGGATCAACCCGTTTCGGGCGCGATTCGTTCTGGGGCTCAACGACGGCGAGTGGGACGCACTCGGCGACTGGCCGAAGCGGATCGTGAACCCCAGGTGGTTCGACGAGATCTTCGCCCCGATCGAGGACGCCCCCACGATCGACAACCTGGGTCGGCCCCTGTGCGAGCGCATCTTCGACGAGGGCAAGGCCGAGCTGCGGGGGGAGGCGACAACCTACACGACCACCGAGACCTACGTCGACGGAGGATATTCCGGTTCGTACTACCGCAACTCGTTCATCGACAACTCGCTCTGGTGGCTCCTGTTCCTGGCGTGAAACCGCCAGCCTGCGGCTGGGCCGGCAGGGCCTCGGCTCCTGCATTGGCAGGATTCTCGGGCGACTTGCGGG
>JAJYIO010000417.1 GCA_021790035.1 bacterium
CGGGCACCTGCTGTAGCTGACGCTCGGCCTGGATCCGCCCCTCGAGCTGCGCGACGCCGCGGGCGAAGCGGGAAGAAACCAGGCTCGTTGCGGGGACGGCCGGCTGGGCCGATGCCGCGCCCGCCGCGGTCAGATTGCGCGGCCCCGCCGCTGACGCGAGCTGACGTCGATCGACAGTGCTGGCGATGGCAGCCATTCCTCGTCCTCCTCTACCTCTTGACTACCTATCGGGAGGATGAGGCCGCGGCTTGCCCGATTTAACTGGAAATTGGCGGTTTGCTTAACCTTGCTGCTCGCCAGCCTCCGGGACGGCCGTGGGGAGTTCGAACCAGAACGTGACGCGCCCATCCTGGCTTTCGACGCCCATCTGGCCGTCCATCTTTCGGATGGCTGCCTGCGAGGCGAAAAGGCCGATGCCAGAGCCGGAGATCCCCTTGTGGCGCGGCAAGCGGCTGAATCTCTGGAACAGGCGCCCGGTCTCGTCGGCCGAGATCGGCTCGCCGAGGTTGGTGACCTCGATGCGCAGCACGCCGGGAGCGTCGGCCGGGCGCCACTCGATCGTGGGCCGCTCCCCGGCGGGACCGTACTTGAAGGCGTTGTCCAGCAGATTGAGGAGGACGCGCTCGAGGGCCACGAGATCCGCCACGACGGTGGTGTCCTTCCCCCTGGCGGCCGGAGCGCGGTCGGGATATCGATCCGCGAGGAGGGGCAGGACGTCTCCCAGCGCCTCCGTGACCGAGATGGGCTGCAGATCGAGTTCGATCTTGCCGTCATCGAGTCGGGACAGGTCGAGGAGGTCCTCGACCAGGGTGCCCAGTCGCTCTACCGCGTCGCAGACGCGCTGCGAGAAGGTCTGGCGCTCGGCTTCGGTGAGCGAGAACTCCGGCGAGGCCAGCATCTTGGCGTATCCACGAGCCACCGCGACCGGGGTTCGGAGTTCGTGAGAGGCGATCGCCACGAACTCGCTCTTGAGACGAGCCAGATCCTCGAGGGAGCGAACCGCCTCGATGTTGGCCAGCGCGACGCCAACCTGGACCGCCAGGAGTTCGAGAAGGGCCGCGGCCTCGGGCTGAAACGCCCCGATCGCCTGGGACGACAGCGTCAGGATCCCGTAGCGTCGGTCCTTGACGAAGAGGGGAACGAACATGAGGCTGCGGAGCCCGTAGTCGAAGATATCCCTGTGAACCTGGGCGAGGGCCTCCACCAGATGGCGATCGAGGATGAGCGGCTGGGTGAGCTCGAGAAGAAAGGCGCTATCCGATTCGGGGGCCGGGACGCTCTTGCCGACGAGCGCGCTGGATGCGTCCGGCCAGTTGGCCTCCACACAGAGGTTGGTCGCGTCGGCGTGCTTGAGCACCGTCACGGAGTGTATGGGGAGCAACGAGCCGAGTTCGCGGCCCAGCGTCGCGACGAGATCGCCCAGGGAAAGATCGGCGCTGATCGCCTGATTGATGGCATGGAGCAGCGCGAGCTGCCGGTTTTGCCGCTCGAGCCTGGAACGATCCTGCTCGAGCTGGCGCTCGGCCCGGATGCGGTCCGTCACATCGTGTCCGATCACGCACAACGCCTGCTGTTTGCCATGAGGAACAAGTGTCATGAAGATGTCCATGAAGCGAATATGTCCATCCTTGCGCCGCCAGCGCCTCACGCCGAGGTCCAGGGATCCCGTGGCGAGGCAGGTCTCGATGTTGTCCCGGATCTCGGCTGGCGCGTGAGCCACGAAGTCCGCAAGCGCGAGCTCCGGCAGGTCTTCGTCGCTGTATCCGCAGACCCGCGTGAAGGCTGGGTTGGCCGAGAGCAGGCGCCCCGTTCCAAGATCGGCAATGTAGATCGCCGCGCTGGAGCGCTCGAAGACGGCTCGGTACCTGGCTTCGAGCTCTATTTCGTTACCTGGTGGGTCGACTTCCGGCCGGGGGTGGGTACCAAGATCATGTGGCATCGGATTCAGTGTAATCCCTTTTGAGGCGAGACGCACGGCCACCCGTAACTGTGGAGCAAGGGGGGCGGAACGCCCGTCGATCGGCCAGGCGAGTGCGGTTCATCGATCTCGACGAACAAAGCCTTCCGATTTCGAGAGTCAACCCGTCCCGGCGCCGTCCATGCTGGGCCATGGCGGGAAGCGGCATGCCATGCGAGACGAACGGGCGCGTTTGGGACGAGCGGCCTCCGGTCGATCCGGTCGCCTGGCTCGACCTGGTCATCTGTCCGTGGTTTGGAAGCCCTGGGCTGCGCGGGATGTGGCGAAGGCGGGCGCGATCGTCCTTCTGGCTCTGCTGATCCAGGGGGGCACGGTCGAGGTGGCAGGGCGGTCGGATTTTGTGGCCAGAGCGCTCCTGGAGGCTCAGGCGCTGGCCCGGCGGCATCTCCCCGACCGGGCGGCCCTGCGGTTGCAGGTCGCCCGGCATCTGGTGGGCGACGATCCGGAGCTTCTTCTCGCCCTGGCCCGGATGGACGAGGACCTCGAGAACTATCCGGAAGCCGAGCACCTTTGTCGCGACGTGCTATCTCGACGTCCCGGGGATCTCGAGGCATCCTTCAACCTGGCCGAGGTCCTGGTCTGCGAGGGGAAGGCCGACCTCGCGAGCGAGACGGTCCGGACGCTATCGAAGCAAGATGGCTTGCCCTCGCGTCTGGTCGGCCGTCTGCGATTCCTGGAACTGGAAATCAGAGGGATGAACATCCAGAAGCGCGGTCTCGTCGCTCTTCTGGCATACGGGGCGTCGGTCCTGCCTACCTTGCGTGGCGCCGTCCGGCTGGCACCGGATTCAGCGGATATTCGCTATGCCCTCGGACGCTTTTACCTGCTGGCTCCCGTGCTCATGGGTGGAAATCTCGGTCAGGCGCGCAGCGAGCTCGGCAAGGCGTGTCAACTGGACCCGGCGAGCTTCGAGTTCCGGGCCTGGGCGATCGCCGCCGACTCCCGCGCTGGCCTCGATATCTCCCTGGAACAACGGGAGTATCAGGCCGACTTCGGGCACCTGGTCGCAGCTCGCAAGGCCCTCGCCAGGGCGCTTGCCTTCAAGCTAGGAAGCTAGCGAAGGTTTCGATCCTCCCTCGCAAGCTCGGGCAGTGACTCGAGGGAACCCGCCGGTTCCCTCGAACTCTCTCCGGCTTGAAGGCAAGCTGCTTCGCCGCTCGGCTCTATAGGTGGCGAGGATTTCAGGATGAAGGATGCCATCGGCGGTACGGATAGTCGTGCCGCCGGAAACCTCGATC
>JAJYIO010000418.1 GCA_021790035.1 bacterium
CTCACGCGCCGAGGCGCTGTCAGGAATCCAAGTCATGCTCATCGCTCCCGCCTTCGAGGGTACCTTCGACCGGACCGATCCGGCCGACGCGGCGCGGTTCAGGCGCCTCATCGAGGAACTCAAGGTCAAGGTCAAGCTCGAGAACCTCGGCCAGGGGTTCTTGCTGCACCGCTGGCTGGACGCGGACCACATCCACGTCATCGTCTTCGACGACACCCTCGAGGGGCAAGGGGAGGTCGAGCGTCTGATGGCGAGAGGCTACTCCTGCGGGTCGATGAGCGAACCGCCTCAGGTCGGGCTCTCGGATCTCGTGGCCAAGGTCAAGCAGAAGACGGCCCGGCTCGAGACGGACGATCTCTAGAGCGCTCCCTAGAACCAGCCCTTCACCGTGTTCCAGCCGCTCTTCAGGGCATTTCCAGCCGTCTTGACGGCAGCGTTACCGAGGTTCTCGGCGCCCTTCTCGGCCTCGCCAGCAACATGGCCGGCCCCCTGGGCGACCTCCCCTGCCAGATGCTCGATCTTGGGCAGGTTCTTGAGGCCGAGTCTCGCAATCGCAATTCCGCCCGACGCGAGCAGCATGGCGCCACCGGCCACATCGGCCGGCGGTGGCAGCATCAGTGCGACCGATCCGGCCGTCGTCAGGACGTTGGACGCGAGATCGAGCGAGTTGTCGACATCCAGGCCCTTGGTAGCGATGCTCTTGGCGTCTTTGATCAGGCCCAGGGTGCCGAAGACGGGGCCTGCGATCGGGGCGGCCTTTCCGATGAACTCGCCGAGCGCCGACACCGGGACCACCTTCGCCACGTCCGTGACGTCGACGCCGAGGTCCGTGAGCGAGGACAGATCCTTGACGTCCCCGACGCCGCCAGAAATCTCCTTGACGAGGTTGCCATCCTTGTCAAAGACCTTGGCGCCGTCCTCTTCCAGACGGACCACGCCATTGAGCTTTCCATTCGCATCTTCTAGCTTGAGGATCTTGCCGCCCAGGGCGGTACCCTGCTTCATCGCGAAGTTGTTCACGTACTTGAGATCCGTCAGCACGCCGCTCGCCGTGCCGGCCGTGTCGTATCCCAGGTTCAGCAGGAAATTGGGGTCCTTGAGCTTGGCGGGATCCTTTACCAGCTCTTTGACGTCGTCGACGAACTGGCCGGTGGAGATGACGCCACGGACCGCACTCCCGACGTCTCCAAGCGACTTCAGGTGGGTCGACAGGACCTTGAGGGCCTTGCCAAGCGGCACCCCCTTCAGTTCTTCCTCGGCCACGAACAGGACCGCGACGCCCTTGGTGACGTCGACCGCCTTCTTGGTGTTTCCGACGTCGCCGATGGCGTCCTGCAACACGGACTTGAGGTCCTCGGCGGGAGCCTTGAACTCGTGCGGGAGCCCGTCGTTGTATGCCTGAAGCTGCCGGGTCCCGCCGGTCAATCTCTTGGTGCCGACATCGGCAGAAAAAGGCTCCGTCTGGCGGCTCGGCGGCACAGCAGAACCCGGGTACCGACCTCCCCGAAACGCACCCGGCGTCCCCGTGCCGGTAGGCTTGGGTCCCGGGACCTGGGGTCTGTAACCGTCAACCGGCATGCGCGAACTCCCTTCTCCAACCATGATCTTTTGCCAAGCAATGGCCTTCCCGTGACCGGTTTTAGCAAAGCCTTCTTGAAACCTTGAAACGCCAAAGAAGAACCAAACAGTCCTCTAAACCTGGAACTCGCAGACGATCGGTGAGACGATGAGGCGAGCAATCGCCTGGCGATGCCGAGCCGCTGGAGGACAGATGCCGTTCCGCCCCAAGATCCTGCTGCTCCTGGTCCCTGTCGCGGCCATGCTGGCCGCGTCGCTCCTCCTGCTGACGGGTCGACCGGCCCGGAGTCGGTCAGGACCGATGTCCCTGTTCATCGAGCCCCGCGCCGGGGACGCTCCGGTCCTGGAAGCCATCGGATCGGCCCGGAGCGCGATCGACGTCGAGGTTTACCTGCTCACGGACCGTCCGGTCATCCAGGCTCTGGTCGATGCCGAGCGGCGTGGCGTCCACGTGCGGTTGATCCTGGAGCCGCATCCCTTCGGGGGCGGCGAGCGCCTGGCTCAGCGGGCATACTCGCTCCTTTCCGCCGCAGGATGCCAGGTGCGGTGGAGCGATCCCGCGTTCACCTACACCCACGAGAAGGCCATGGTCATCGACGATCGCGAGGTCCTCATCATGACGTGCAACCTCTCGTGGTCCGCCTTCCACCGCAACCGGGAGTACGGCCTGGTAGACGGCGATCGCCAAGATGTCGAGGCCATCGAGCAGCTATTTGCCGGCGACTGGGCCGACCGGCCCGCGCCCATCCACGACGCGGCTCTGGTGGTCTCGCCGCAGGATTCGCGCTCGGAGCTGGCTTCCTTGATCGCGTCGGCCCACCACGAGATCGAGGTGCAGGACGAGGAGATCGGCGACCCCGCGATCGTGCGGGCGCTGGGCCAGGAGGCCGGTTCCGGGGTGAACGTGCGGATCGAGCTCCCGAAGTCCCGCCGAGCTCCCGCCGAGGTCATGCGCCTCCGTGCCGCCGGCCTGGAGCAGGTGCGTCTGCTGGATCGCCCCTACCTCCACGCCAAGCTCATCATCGTCGACGGCAAGCAGGCTTACGTCGGTTCGGTCAACCTGTCCGCGACCTCGCTCGACCGCAACCGGGAGGTGGGGCGCATCCTCGACGACCCGAATCTGGTCGGCCAGCTGGGACAGGTCTTCGACACCGACTGGCTCGCGGGGCAGGCGATCTGAAACAGGTCTGGCGGCGCCAACCGTCTCCCGGTCGGCATCCTACCAGGCGGAATCTTCAGTCGCGGCCCGAGCTTGCGGGGAAGGATCGAAGTTTCGGGCCTAGGAGGCAGTCTTTCCCAGATCAAAAAGCCTGACCGACGTGCCGAGATGGCGAGCTTCTTCCTTGAGCTTCAAGGTCGTCCGGGTCAAAGCGCCCGAGGACTGGTCGGCGATTTCCTCGGCGAGCTGATCGACCGATCGTACCGCGAGGACGATCTCGGCGGCTTGCTCGGTCTGGAGACTGGCTACGCTTGCGACCTCGCCCGTCATGGCGTGCATGTCCGCGACGAGGGCGAGGATCCGGTCGGACGCCTCGCCCTGGGCATTGGCTTGCCGGGAAACATGGTCGATCGCCCCGGTGACGTCGACCATGGCCTCCTTGATGAGCTCGATCGCCTTGGCCTGCTCGCTGGTA
>JAJYIO010000419.1 GCA_021790035.1 bacterium
CAAGGGCCGCACGGTCGACCAGATGGCTGAACCTCACCTGGCCCAGATCGCTCTCTACCGGCGCGCCGCCGCGGCGATGTTCGGCCGGCCTGTCAAGGCCGGCTACCTGGTCTTCCTGCAGACCGGCGAGGTGTTCGAGTGGCTCGGGTGAGTCTGACCATCCCCCGAGATGGGCGTCAGGTCACCGTTACGAGCATGCGCCAGGACAGCGTCCACTGTGGCAAGGCTTTTGCGATTTCCCTGTAGCGTCAGACTCTGTCGCCACGCGTAACGACGGTTTCTCTTTCAAGCACCCAAGCGCGAGTCGTCAACATCCGGGAGCTGTCCTCGATCATCCGTGAGGCCCCGGATTGAAGGTGTCGAACAAAAAACGCGTGAAGCGGACCAGGCGCTCCTTGGGATGCGCGCTTTGGCGCGTCGCGATCCAGAGCTTGCGATCCATGGTCACCCCATGGATCTTGACGATCGAGAACAGACCAAGTGACACCTCCTGCTCGATCGCGAAGCGCGAGGCAAATCCAAATCCCAATCCCGCTTGAACGGCGCGCTTGATCGCCTCGGTGTTGCCGAGTTGCAGCGGATTGTCCAGGTAGGTTACCGGGACACCGGCATCGGCGAGCCGCGCCAGGACGAGGCCCCGGGTCGGCGATCCCTCTTCCCGGGACACAAGGGAATGCTCAAGCAACTCGGAGGGGGAAACTTCTCCGCGGGCTGCCAGTGGGTGGTGGGAGGGAACGAAGAGGACCACCTCATCGTGGGCGAGGGGCTGGAATGCAATACCCTTGCGAGAGTGAGGGGTCTCTTCGTCTTCAAGCATTACCAGGTCCAGTTCCTGCCATTCGAGCGCATCGAGGAACTCGGCGGGCGCAGAGATTCGGATTGCCAGACGCACTCGGGGCGCCACGGAGCGAAACTCTCCGGCCAGCTTGGGCAACAGGTATACGCCTACGGTATCGTCCGCGCCGATCGCCAGCCGACCGGTATCCAGGCCCGCCAATCCCTTGAGGTCATCTCGGGCACCTTCATATTCCGATAGTAACCGCCCGGCATAGCCTCTTAACCGCTCACCAGCCTCGGTGGGCACCGTCCGTCGGCCTTTGCGTTCGAAAAGAGCGACCCCGAAGTGAGCCTCCAGATCTCGCATTTGCTGGCTTACCGCGGGCTGGCTCAACGATAGGCTCGATGCCGTCCGGGTGAAGGAACCGGTGTCGAAGGCGACGACGAAGGTTCTCAATTGCTCGAGGTGCAGGGGCTGCCTCTTTTCAGCTATGAAATAAACAATGATTATATATTAACGGAAAGTCTTCAAGATGTGTTATTCTTTCTTCGAAAGAAGCAGGAGATGAGAGAAGACTCGGGGTCTTTGTCAACCAAGACCCGCCTGGGCGCCATCGTCGCGAGCTCACACCTCACCGAGCAGAGCATCCTCTTTGCGAGCGTCCTGAAGTGGATCGCCCTGGCAGCCATCGTCGGAGCCATCGTGGGGCTGGCCACCACGGGTTTCCTGAAGCTCCTCGATCTGGCCAATCGAAGGACGGCCGTAGTCCCCTGGCACTTTCTGTTCATTCCGATCGCGTTCTTTCTGAGCACACTTGTCATCAAAGGGCTGGCGCCCGAGGCGGAAGGGCACGGTACCGAGAAAGTGATCGAGGCGGTGCATCGACGCTCGGGGCGCATCGCGCCAATGGTGATTCCGGTCAAGCTGATCGCTACCATAGTCACCCTTGCGGCCGGTGGCTCGGCTGGGAAGGAGGGGCCCTGCGCGCAAATCGGCGGCGGGATCGCCTCCGTGCTAGCCTCGCTTCTGCGTTTTTCGGATCGCGACCGCAGGAATCTGGTGATCTGCGGAATCAGCGCGGGGTTTGCCGCGGTGTTCGGCACTCCTCTGGCAGGCGCGATCTTCGGCGTCGAGGTCCTGTTTGTTGGCGGACTCCTCTACGACGTCCTGCTGCCTTCGTTCGTCTCGGGACTCATCGCTTATCAGGTGGCCAGCCGATTCGGAGTTACCTACTTCCACGTTCCGTTGGCGTTTTCACCGGTCTTTTCCGAGGTCTTCCTCCTGAAGGTCGTCATCGCCGGCGTGCTGTTCGGTTTGACGTCGTTTGTCTTCATCGAGATGCTCGGGGCCCTCGAATGGCTGGCCAAGCGAATCCGCATCTGGCCGCCGCTCAAGGGCCTGCTTGGCGGCGCAGTCCTGGTTGTGCTGACCCTGGCTGCCGGCCCGCGGTACCTCGGCCTCGGCCTGCCCACGATCGTCTACACGCTCAACGGGCATGCTCCCAACCTCCCTTGGACCGCCTTTCTCATCAAGCAGCTTTTCACCAGCATCACGCTGGCTTTCGGGGGGAGCGGCGGGATCGTCACGCCGATCTTCTTTGTCGGCACCACGGCCGGAACGTCTTTCTCGCACCTCCTTGGAATCGACCCGGCTACCTGCGCTGCGATCGGACTCGTCGCACTGTTGGCTGGATGCGCCAACACCCCGATCTCGGCGAGCTTGATGGCGATGGAGCTGTTCGGCACGGCGATCGCTCCCTATGCCGCACTGGCCTGTATCATCAGCTTCGTGATGAGCGGCCACCGCAGCGTTTATCCGTCCCAGATCCTCTCGATGGCGAAGTCAGGGTCACTCTCCGTCGAACTCGGCGGGGAAGTTTCGGAGGCTCGGGCGATGGCCGGCCACTCGCGCTCGACGAGCGTCGGTGGTAAGTCCCCTGCCGCGGATAAATCTCCAGACAGCGAAAGCGGCCCGTTCGAATGAGTTACCCACCGTCTGCGTCGACACCCTCGAATGAAACGCCACCGGCGGAGGAGGGCTACGCAGCAGCTTGCCCGCAGCGGGGGGCGAGTTTGAGAGGGGCGAAGGGCCCCTCTCAAGTCACCGCCGGCGCAGCCGGAGCAGAGAGTTTCTTGTGAGCGCGTGTGTCTTCCGCCGTCCTGTTCTGGCCGGCCATCGGTTCGGTGGTGCCAGTCGCCGCCGCCTCGGCGTAGGGCTTCGTCCGTCCATTGCTGGAGGCGAACACGGAGAGCCGCTGCCCGAGGCGACACCAAGGCGGCCCGGGGGCAGATGGAGACCTTCGAGAACGAGGTGAAGGCCCAGCGCGGCAAGCACCTCGACTCCAACGCCGTCGCCATCCACCAGACCGGCGCCGAGGTCGCGCTGAACGACTTGCAGTAACCCAGGGCCAAATTGCAGGCGGATGGGGC
>JAJYIO010000420.1 GCA_021790035.1 bacterium
TAATCGACGAAGCCGACCAGCACCAGGGCCAAGGCGATCTGCAGTATGAGGTTGATCCCGGACTGGCCGCGCTCGCTCTTGGCCGTGCCCCAGAGCCACTGCCGGCTCTGCCAGACGGAGCCGAGGACGTACAGGCCGATGAAGATCCATCCGGCCCACCGAACGTCTCCGACCACCGTGTCGGTGAAGAGCTTGTCGAAATAGCGCGGACCGATGAACGCGCTCGCCATGCAAAGGATCGCCAGGACGCCCATGGCGTTGACCGTGAGGTCGAACGTCCGGTTCGTCGACGCTGGCTGCGACTGGAAGTTCTTGGGATCTTGAGGGGTCATGGATGTCCTACCTCCAGTGGTAGACGTTGACGGAACGGACGGTGATGAACAGCGAAGCGGCGATCACCGAAAGGTAGTAGAGGAGATCCGAGGTGTCGACCACCCCTCGGGACATGCTCTCCAGGTGATTGATGATGCTCAGGTACTGGAAGCCGCCCGCGATCGTCGCTCCGAAGTTCTGTCCTACCGCCGGGATCAGCCACAGGACCAGGGAGATGACGAACGCGATCAGCGCCGCCACGATCTGGCTGCTGGTGAGGCTGCTGGCGACCAGGCCGATCGCCATGAACGACGCGCCCATCAAGAAGATGGCCGCGTACCCGGTCCAGACCGGGGCCCACTCCGGCTTGCCACCGATCAGCACGAGCGCCAGCGGGAAGACGAGCGTGAGCACCAGTAGGAACAAGAGGTAGGCGATCGAGGCCAGGTACTTGCCCGCGACGATCGAGATGTCGGAGATGGGACTCGTCATCAAGAGCTCGATGGTTCCCGTCTTGCGTTCCTCGGCCAGCAGGCGCATCGTCAGCGCCGGAACCATCAACAGGAACACCACTGCGATGTTCTGGAACAAGGCCCTCAGCGAGGCCTCGCGAGAACTCATCAAGATCGCGTCGAAGAGACCACCGGCTGCCAGCATGAAGAGGGCCGCGACGACGTAGGCCAGGGGCGAGACGAAGTAGCTCTTGAGCTCGCGCCCGGCGATGGCCAGGACCTTAGACATTGGCTTCCTCCTTGGCGGCCGCGGGCTGCGCATCCTGCGTCGTCAGCTTGAGGAAGATCTCCTCGAGCGACATGCGTTCGGCGTGGATCTCGTGGAGTTCCCAGCCGCCCGTGACGATCGCCGAGGCCAGCGCCTGGCGGATCTCGTCGTGGGGTTCGGTATCCAGCGAGAACTCGTAAGTGTCGGGGAACTCGGCGCCCTTGGCAGACGCCGAGAGGCTCTTGACGCCGGAAATCGCCGACAGACGCGCCTGCATCGCCTCGAGCGGTCCCTTGGCCTCGATCCGGATGCGCTGGCCGCCCTTGAGCTTGGCCTCCAGGTGCTCGGGAGACTCGTCGGCGACGAGTACGCCCTGGTTGATGATGAGCACGCGCTCGCAGACGTTCTGGACCTCCGGCAGGATGTGGGTCGAGAGGATCACGGTGTGATCGCCGCGCAGCGAGCGGATGAGGTCCCGCGTCTCCAGTATCTGCTTGGGATCGAGGCCGCTCGTCGGCTCGTCCAGGATGAGGACCGGCGGGTCGTGGATGAGGGCCTGCGCCAGACCGCACCGCTGGCGGTATCCCTTGGAAAGATGACTGATGAGGCGATCCGCGTAGGTCGTCAGCCAGCAGCGGGAGATGGCCTCGTCGACTTTCTTGTTGAGTTCGCGTCCCGGAATCCCCTTGAGGCGGCCCACGAAGCGCAGGTAGTCCCGGACGGTCATCTCGGGGTAAAGAGGCACCGTCTCCGGCAGGTAGCCGATGAGAGACTTGGCCTTGAGAGGCTCTTGAGCCATGTCGAAGCCGCCCACCGTCACCTTGCCACCGCTGGGCGCCAGGTAACCGGTGATCATGCGCATCGTCGTGGACTTGCCGGCTCCATTGGGGCCAAGAAAGCCGAGGATCTCGCCCTTCTTGACGCTGAAGCTCACGTCCCGGACGGCCGGACGGTCGCCGTAGCGCTTGGTCAGGTGTTCAACCGCGATCATCGCTGCTCGCGTCTCCTTGTCATGAGCGATCGGGGCGACCGGGCTGACCGAGGCATCGGCCGGCACCTGCCCTTCTGGGGATGCGTCTTGAAATTTAACCACATGTTGAGCGGGGAGTGTCTGTCAAAAAAGCCGGCATGCCGCTGCGGCTTGACCCTTTCGGGGGGATGACGAATCGAGTAAACGACACCTCAACCTGCCGGAAAGTTTCGGGTCGCTCCGGGCGGCCACCTGGAACCCTGGCAACCGGGGGCTGAAATGGAACCGGCGCAAGAAACGCCGCGAGGGCACGGGCCCGAGAGACCGGGCCGCCAGGCATGCTCGAGCGATCATGACCGAAGCGATCGAATGGAAAATAGGACCGAATGGACAACGGCGTGGAACAAGATGTCCGTCTGGACCACGTACCCGCGCGGCAATCCTTTGAAAACGTATGCTTAACCCCGGAGGTCGGCCAGCGCGGAGATCGGCGATCCGCCGACGAGTTCCAGCCGCGCCGCCCGCTCCCAGGGGCGGACCCGGGCAGCCGGCGCCGCTTCCTCCTGGGCGAGAAATGCGGTGATGGCGGCCGTTACCGCCGCGGCCACCGCGTCGGAGGCGCCGGGTACCTGGATGGTCAGCCGGACCGGTCCGGATCGGGTTGCGCCTCCAATCACAGCGGGATGTTCCCGTGCTTGCGCCGTGGGCGCTCGACTCGCTTGTCAGCCAGGAGCGACAAGGCCTCGATCAGCCTGGGACGCGTCTCGGCCGGGTCTATGACGTCATCGAGGAATCCCCGCTCCGCAGCGATGTAGGGGTTGGCAAAACGCGTACGATACTCCGCGATGAGGGCGTCCTTGCGGGACGGGTCCTCGGCCAGCTGATTGCGGTACAGGATCTGCGTGGCGCCCTCGGCTCCCATGACCGCGACCTCCGCGCTGGGCCAGGCCAGGTTGAGATCGGCGCGGATGTGCTTGCTGCCGAGGACGTCGTAGGCCCCGCCGTAGGCCTTGCGGGTGATCACCGTCAATTTGGGGACGGTGGCCTCGCAGTAGGCGTACAGGAGCTTGGCGCCGTGGCGGATGATGCCCCCGTGCTCCTGGGTCCTGCCGGGGAAGTACCCCGGGACGTCCTCGAAGGTCACGATGGGAATGTTGTAGGCGTCGCAGGTTCGGACGAAGCGGGCGCCCTTGACCGATGCG
>JAJYIO010000421.1 GCA_021790035.1 bacterium
ACGCCGCACTGGCCGCCCAGGCCGAGGCCCGGAGCGACCCGCCGCCGGGTGAACAGCTCGCGCTGACGCTGTCGCGGGTGCGGTCGGTGCTGCCGCGGGCGGATAACCTGGGGGCGACCGGGGACGACCGGGACCTCTACCACCTGATCGACGCCGTTTCAGATGGCGTCCGGGGGGCATTTCCCGGGTCGCGCTGCCATGCGGGCTGCAGCGCCTGCTGTCACTACCCGGTCAGCCTGTTCAACGTCGCGCCGGCCGAATGGAAGGCGATCGTGCGGCACATCGAGTCGACCTGGGATCGCCAGCGGTTGGCCCGCTTCGTGGACCGTTTCTGGCGCGAGCACGGCCCGTTTCTGGTCCGGTTGCGGGTTCTCGGGTTCCTCGTCACCCTACCGCTGCCCATCCTCCCCAAAGAGGACGCGATACCGCCGGCCTGCCCTTTTCTCGAAGATGACCGTTGCGCGGTCTATCCGGTGAGACCGGCGCACTGCCGGAGCTTCGGGCACTTCGTCGTGAACTACTGGTGGCGCCGGACCCCCATGATCTACGGCTGCCTCCAGCAGATCGCACGCCTGCGCGAGGCCCTGGCGCGCCCCGGTCAGGCCCCGCTGCCGAGCCTCAACCCCTTCGACGCCAAGCTCTGGGGACTGGCGCCGGGCCAGGGAAAGCTCCTGGCCCTGTGGACGGCCCGCACCTGGACGCGACGGACGCTCGAGCGATGGGCCCGCGATGCGAAGACAGGCTAGCCGGCCGGGGATCCCGGCGGTCTGCGGTAGCGCGCTCGACCGGGGGTAGAAAATCGTCATGGGGTGGTTCCAGAATTCACGCCGGCCCGCAAGGAAGCTCGCCACCGCGGATACCGAGCCGAAGGCGGCTGCGGTACGCCCGCCGACCGGATTCCTGTCCTGGGCGATGCTGCAGCGCTCGGACGGGTCTCAGGTGGCCTGCATGCTCCGGCGGATGACGGCAACCGACGCGATGACCCTCGTCAACTGGCCGGAGACCACGTACTTCGACTGGCTGGGCCTGCTCGAGGGCCGGGCCAGTGGCCGCCAGACCCGCGCCGGCGTGAGCTACGAGAAGGCCGTCCGGCTCCAGGTCATCGAGACCTTCCCCACCACCGAGGACCCGCCCCACATCGCGGGAGCCATCGCCCTCTGCGATCGCCCCAAGGATCGCCCGGACGCGCTCGAACTGGCCTATCTCGAGCGCTCTCCCCTCTCGGACCTGGCGGGCTTCGGCACGGCCGCGCTGGCGCTGGCGCTCCTCGATGCCCACCAGAAGGGCCTCGCCTTCTTCCTCGACGCCCTCTTGAAGTCCCGCAGCAACGAGTTCTACGCCCATCACGGGCTCGTAGAGGTGGATGGCACCCCCTGGCCCACGGTCACGGTCCGGATGGCCTTTCCCTCTCGTGGCGCCGAGCAGCAGTTCATCTCCAAGGTGCGCGACCTCCTCATCATCCCGTAGCCAGGACCATCGCCGTGATAGGCTGAGAGCGAAGGAGGGACGCCTGTTGGCCGATCGGCGGATTTCTTGGGTGAACCTCGGGTTACCCGAGCCCGAGCCTTCCCCGGAGCCGCCCCTGGCGCCCCCGCGGGGAGGCCCGCAGCGCGAACTCGCCTTCGAAAAACCCCAGACGGGCCTCTCGCTCGTCGGCTGCTACGATCCCCTGGACGGCACGGTCCTGGAGGAAGGCGAACGAGCTGTCGTCTGCCTGTCGTGCAATACGGGTTACCACAAGACCTCCTGGGACTTCCTCGCCCAGCGCAACGCCGGCGCCTGCGCGAACTGCCGCAAGTCCAGCAACTTCACGGTTCTGCGGCTGATCGCCGGCGCCCTGCCGGCCCCAGCTGCCATCGACCCGCACGGCGCCGTCGTCGGTCTGGCCGAATTGCCGACCCTGGTCGGACGGGTCGTGGTCTTCGAGGGTTTCGTCTTCGCGCACCAGATCTCGGCGCGCAGCGGCACCCACTTCATCAAGTTCCATTCGGATCCCAACCCGTTCAATGGCTTCAAGCTGGTCATCTTCGAGGACGACGCCCACAAGTGGCACAAGCGCGGAATCGATCCGGCCTCCTACGTCAACCAGACGATCCAGGTGCGGGGCCTCCTCAAGGACCACCCCGCGTTCGGCCTCGAGATCCTGCCCAAGAGCCCCGCTCAGATCCGCATCCTGTCCGGTTCTCCAGGCCCATGAGCGACGCCGCCTTCACCCTCCCCGACCGGGATCGCTTCGCACGACACCGCCAGATCTCCTGGTGGAACCAGGACCTGCTGGCCCGCTCGGTGGTCATCGTCGCCGGCTGCGGCGCCCTCGGAAACGAAGTTGCGAAGAACCTGGCGCTGGTTGGCGTCGGGACGATGCTCCTGGTGGATTTCGACCGGATCGAGCGTTCGAATCTCGTGCGCAGCGTGCTGTTCTCCGAGTCTGATCTAGGTCGGATGAAGGCCGACGTGGCTGCCGAGGCCGTCCGCCGGATCTATCCGGCGGCGCGGGCGATCGCCATCGCCGGGGACCTGTCGTGCGATCTCGGCCTGGGCCTGGTCCGGCGCGCCGATCTGATCTTCGGCTGCCTGGACTCGATCCAGGCCCGGTTCGCCCTCAACCGACTGGCCCTGCGGGCCGGGACCGACTGGCTCGACGGCGGTCTCGGGGTCGACGCCCTCCAGGTGGCCCGCTACAGCGCATCGGGCGGCGCCTGCTACGAGTGCCAGGTCTCCCCCGAGATGGCCCGTCGGTTCGCCAGCCGGTATTCCTGCGCGGGCCTGGCCCGGCCGGATCAGGCCGGGGGCGTTCCGACCACCGCCGTCACGGCCTCCGTCGCAGGGGCCCTCATGGTCGAGGAGGGCCTGGCCAGGCTTCACTCGCGCCCGGGCGGACTGGCGCCGGGCCAGCGGCTGACACTCCAGCTCGCGCCCTACCGCCTGACCATCGACGATCTGCCGGCCGACCCGGACTGCTGCGCCCACGGAACAATCGTGGGCCCCATCGAGCGCACGGCTGCCCCCGAGCGAGTCTCGGCGCGAGATCTCCTGGGCGCGCAGCCCGGAGAGGTCGACCTCGGCTTCGATCTGGTCGTCGCGCTCGACTGCCCGGCCTGCGGTCGCACGCCCGTATCCATCCCGCGAGCCCGGTTGACCCGAGCGGAGGCCCTCTGCCCGACCTGCGGCTCCGACCGCGCCCCGGACTGGACCCGCCGCAT
>JAJYIO010000422.1 GCA_021790035.1 bacterium
GCAAGGTGCGCCTCAAGACCTATGGCGACGTCGTGGCCGACTACCGCCTGCACCCCGAGACGAAGAGCGGCGACCCGCGCGGCGGCCTCGGGCGACGAGGGACGGCCGGGCTGCTGCCCCGGCTGCCCCCTATCGGAGCGACAAGCCTGGGACAGGCCGTCAGGGCCGCCAGAAGAGCGACGACGACCAGGCGCACCACGAACCCGGCCGTGCGGCGCGGCAAGCGTTCCAACAAGAAGGCCCCCTCCCTGTTACTGTCCTGATCAAAGAATACCCGCCGGGCCGCTTTCCTAAATCAGCACAGGCTGATGTTGTGCACCATTACTCGGTTTCGAGTCAATGAAACATCATTCCCTCGTCACGTCCAGCCGATGCTCGACTCTTTTGATTCGTCGACGTGGCCAGGTTCATCCGTTGCAAACATCGCTATCGTCGAGGAGCAGCGACGCGCCGTGGTCATGCGAGGGCAAGGAGGGAACCGTGCTCAAAGGTGTGCGATGGAGATCCTGTCGGCACCACCTCGTGCGACGGGCCAGCGTTCTGGCGGCATTTCTGGCAGCCTGCTCGAGCCGGCCGGCTGCGACGGCCTCCTGCCAGACCTGCGATTCCAGCGGACGCATGTTCATCGGCGGTACCCAGTCCCTGTTCCTGGGAGAGACGGGATTCGGGCAGTTCAACCGGAGCGTCGAGAACTCCACCGGCCAGCGAATTCGCCGGGGACTCACGCAAGACGATCCGCTCGCCACGGACATTCTGGAGCGAGAGGCCGAGGAACTCGGCCAGCTCCGCTCGGTCGCGCCACCGAAGCGCTGGCTCGAGGCCATCTCGTCCTACCAGGGCGCCAGGGGCGAGTTCCTGCAGGCCGGCATTCGACGGTATGCCTTCGTCCTGGCGGAGTCCGCCGCCCATCCGGTGGCCGATCCGTGCGACTACGACGGGCCGCTCATCCCGGCCGGGCGCGAGAACTACGACCCCCGAGAACTCTGCTGGTGGCAGGGAACGCTGGCGCTCCTCGGCATCGAGACACCTTCGGCACCCGGGTAAGGCCCGGCTACCCTGATCGCTGCGGTCGGTCCCGCCACTCTCGGACCGACCCCGGCCTCAAGCGGCCGAAATCGAGGCCGGGTCGAGCCGCCCCTCCGGATCGGCAGCGGCGACGGGGGTGGGCTCGGCCCCGATGAGGCGTCCCCCCGCCAACTCGAGGGTCTGGAGGAAGACCCTGGAGACCTGACCGACGTCCTGGCCGAGCAGGAGCGAGGCCTGCGCGGCGAAGGACTCGGGATCCCCCGTTACGATGAAATCATGGGCTGCTTCCCCGCTCCCGTCTGCGAGCTGGCCGGCGCCGGCCAACAGACCAGCCAGTTCGCGCACGGCCTCGACCGCCGGGTCGACCAGAGCGACGCGAGGGCCCAGGACCCCCTGGATCGCCCGGGCCAGCAAGGGGAAATGAGTGCAGCCGAGGATGACGGCATCGAGGTCCAGACCCGCCAGCGGCGCGAGCTCGGCGCGAACGATCGCCTCGGCCTCGCTTCCCTCCCAGATCCCGCTCTCGATCGCAGGGACCAGGTGGGGGCATGCCAGCGGCACGACCTCGATGGCATCGTCTTGTGCCTCGAGGGCTCGCACGTAGGCGCCGGAGCGAATCGTGGCCTCGGTCGCCAGCACCGCGACCCGCCTGCCGTGGCGGGCTGCCTGGCGGGCGCCGGCGTCGATGAGACCCACCACGGGCACCGGACTCTCGGCTCGAACAGCGTCCAGCGCCGTGGCGCACGAAGTGTTGCATGCCACCAGGATGGCCTTGGCACCCTCGGAGGCCAGATACGCGACGATCTCGCGGTTGAACGTGACGAGCTCGTCCGCCGAGCGGCCGCCGTACGGAAGCCGGGCGGTATCCCCCAGGTACAAGAAGGCCTCGCCCGGAAGCTGGCGCAGGAACTCCCGAACGACCGTCAAACCGCCGAGTCCGGAATCGTAGAGCCCGATGGGTGCGAGAGGGCGGGTCAAGGCGGCTCCTTGTCTGCGAGGAGTGGATGGTGCGGCGATGCCTCTTGGAGCCAACCGCCGGGACTCGTTTTCCGGCGCGCTCCTCGTGGAAGAGCCTAGCGGGATCCACCCGGAGCGCGTAGGACGAAGCTCACAAGGAATCGCGGGCAGAGGGTCTTCCGAGGTGAATTGTGGGGCCGGAGTATTGCACGAGTGTCATGCCTTTATCATCGCGACGTGCCCTGCTCGCTCGGATGCCCGAGACGCCCGCTTGGCGCGGCTCTCGAGCAGGTTAAATCCACTGCAATCGAGGGTAAACTGGTAGTATCGTTTCGAGAGGAAGAGCTAGAGTGGAAACATTGACCCAGCTCCCCGCCGAGCAGTTGCAAGGCCTGGTGGCCATAGGCCGCAAGATCGTCCCGAGCACCAACTGGGAATACACCTACGGCATCATCAAGGAAGCGCTGCGGGAGCAGGCGCCGGACGTGCAGGCTGCCGTCTGGTGGCCGGCGCCCGAGGGCCTCGTGGCGTTGAGCCCCGATGCCGAGAAAACCTTCGAGCCCTTCACGTCGGCCAAGGAGATCGAGGACTACCTGCCCGAGCACGACTTTCAGCCGGTGGCCGAGGTGCCGGGTGGCTTCCGGGTCGGCCTGGTCGCCAACCGCCAGAACTACGGCATCTTGCTGGTCAGCGGCCAGGATCCCGAGTTCCTGCATAGCCTGGCCCGCATCCTGGCCACGCCGATCGGCCTCATCGCCCATGCCTACAAGCTCGAGGAGGAAGTCAACAAGCGCACCTCCACGGACAAGCTGACCGGCTTGTGGAACCGCGTGTACTTCAACGAGCGCTTCCGCGAGGAGTGCGAGCGCCTGGTCCGGTCCAAGGAGACGGGATCCGTGGCGATCGTGGCCCTGGACAACTTCGCCGCGCTGGCGCGGACGATGTCCCCCGACGAGGCCAACGCCACCTTCGCCCAGGTGGGCGCCGCGGTCCGCCAGGTGGTCCGTCAGACCGACTGGGCGGTGCGCTGGGACGGTTACGACCTGCTGTTCTACTTCCCGTCCACCTCGGCCGAGGCCGGCGTGGAGGTCCTCAAACGCTTCACCAAGCGCCTCTTGTCGGTGTCGCCGATGCTGGAGCCGCTGGCCGGCGTCTCCTCTACCATCGAGACCACGTCGCCCCGCGCTCTGGTGCAGCTAGCCACGCGGCGGCTCGAAC
>JAJYIO010000423.1 GCA_021790035.1 bacterium
GAACCTCCTGGGGCAGGATCTGCCCGAAGGCGACGACGCAAAGAAGATCCGGCCGGAGCGCCTCGATGCGCGCGATCGCCTCGGGCTCCCGGCGCAGGCGTCCGGGCTGCATGACGGGCAGGCCATGGGCCTCGGCCGCCAGCTTGACCGGCGGAGCCTGGATCCGCTTGCCGCGACCCGCAGGCCGATCCGGCTGGGTCACCACCAGCGAGATACGGTGGCCCGCGCGGATCAAGGCCTCTAGCGAGGGCACCGCGAAGGACGGTGTCCCCATGAAGACGATATCGGCCAGGCGATCAGCCCTGGGGTCGCAAGAGCCCGAAAAGCCGGACGATGGCGGGCTGGGGCCTGGCATCGGT
Source organism: bacterium (assembly GCA_021790035.1). Lineage (GTDB taxonomy): Bacteria > Cyanobacteriota > Sericytochromatia > S15B-MN24 > VGJW01 > JAJXWQ01. The sequence goes on from JAJYIO010000423.1 coordinate 360, forward strand.
CGGGCTCCTGTCCTCCGACTCGGGCTCGGCGACCGGCTGGGCCGGTTCGCCGTCGAGAATCGAGTCCAGGATATGGGCAAGCTCCGCGACATCTCGGTGAGCCAGATCGGATCGCTCGAGGGAGGGGAGACTTCGGGAAGGGGTCAAACCAGACATTTGAAAATGAACCTCAACGGGACGTTCCTATTGAAGCGCTCCCGTCGTAACGGATCAAGGGGCCTTCTCGTGGAAATATTATGGCCCGGCGTGAACCTTGCATGGCTCCCGGCCTGAAGGGTCGACTCGCCTCCGTGAAACCTGACCGCAGCGAGGCCAAGGGTGACCGGCGCAGGGTAAATCAGGCCTCGCGATATGCGCGGGCGTATTCGACGTACCTGGTCGCCGAGTCTCTGAGGGCGGCTCGCTCCAGATCCGATAGCTGGCGAACCACCTTGCCGGGCACCCCCATGACGAGGGATCCGGGCGGGATCTCGCGATCCTCGGGGATCAGCGATCCCGCCGCCACCACGGACTCCCTGCCGATGCGGGCCCGCGAGAGGACCGTCGCATTGATTCCGATGAGGCAGGAGTCTTCGACGGTCGCCGCGTGAACCACGGCCCCGTGGCCGACGGTGACGTCGTCGCCCAGCGTGCAGGGTTCGCCTTTGTTCACGTGGAGGACGCAGCCGTCCTGGATGTTGGTTCGCTGGCCTACCCGGATCGGAGCCGTGTCGGCCCGCAGGACCGCGCAGAACCAGACGCTGGCATCCTCGGCGAGGGCCACGTCCCCGGTCACGACCGCACCTGGAGCGATCCAGGCCGTTGGCGCCGCCTTGGGCGCTGCGGTCACAGCTGCCACGTGTCGGAAGGCAGTTGCGGGTTGAGCACCGGGTTGGCCACCGAGGCGTCGAAGACGTCCTGCTGTCCGCCGGATGCCTTCGAGAAGGCCTGGCGCAGCACGGGCAGGTGCGTGGAGGGGTCGAGACCCACGTGCTCGTGCGCGCAATCCGGCAGGCCGGACGGGGTCACGTCGAGCAGATCCACCGTCTGGCCCAGGACCGATTGCTGGCCCAGGTACGTCAACGTGGCCTGCGGGGCCTCGATCTCGTCGACCATCGCCACGAAGTCGGTCTGGGGGATCGTGTAGCCACGAGCCGAGCAGACCTTGGGGTCGGTTTCGGAGAAGGTCTTGGTGACCGGGAAGAAGGCGATGTGTACCTTGACCGTGATCTGGCCGTTATCGAGGCTCAGCATGTCGGCGCCCTGGGCCTCCGAGTTGTCGCTCTGGTCGATGTGGGCCCGGATCCAGCGATGGGTGATGTCGGTCTCGAAGCTTGCGACCGAGGTATGGGACTGGCCCTGAAGGTCGATCTCGGTGTAGGTGACCTGGCCCGACAGCGTCGTCAACTGGGACACCGCCTGCTGCATCTCGGCCTCGATCTGGGAAGCGGGATTGGCGAGCGCCTGCATGCTGGACGACTGGCCGTACTGCAATCCGGGCACCTGTCCGCAGGCCGTGAGCAGGACCGCCAGGGGTAGGACGCGCTTCATCGGGGGCTCCTCCATGATGGATTGATCCGAGATCCGTGCGTCCTCATCCTATCAAAAATCCAAGATTTGTTAAAGCTCTGGTTAACACAATATTGGCAAGGGGTCGCCGCGACGGCCGCCTGCCCGCCCTCTTACCAGGTCTCGTTCAGGCTGAGGCCAACGCCTGGAATGATCTTCTCCCAGGTCGTCGCGCCGAAGAGCGGCTGGTAGGGCACCCCCTCGTTGCCCCACATGAGGTCCAGGCGGCCCAGGGTGGAGCGCCCGATCTCGAGGCCGAGCCCCGCGCCCACGCCGAGGCGCATGTCCTGCGGGAACGGGACGGGACCCGCGCCGCAGCCCTGGCAGGTGTCGAACTCGGAGGGGCTCTCCCAGACGCGACCGTAGTCGGCATAAGCGTCGTACATGAGGCCGATTCCGGCGGCCGGGATGAGGTTGGGCCAGGCCAGGTGACGGAACTCGATCGTCCCGACCAGCATCTGGTCGCCGCCGAAGCGGTCCCAGAGGTACCCGCGCTGGTAGATCGTGCCCCCCGAGGAGAACCGGAAGTACATCGGGATGTCGCCCGTGCCGTATCCGGCCAGGACGTTCAAGAGCAGCGTCTTGTCGTGGTTCGAGCCGATCGGAAAGAAGTGTGCGAGTTCGCCGCGGTAGAGGGCGAAGTCGTTGGGGGCCCCTTGCTTGGTCTTGTTGAACAACCAGTGCGGGCCGAAGTCGGCGGCCAGACGCCCGATCCACCCGGATGTCGGGAAGTCGAGGTCGTCCGCGTCGAGCAGGTCGAAGTGGGGACCGACCGTGAGGATCGGACCATCGATGAGGGCATTCGGGTCGTAGTAGTTATCCAGACCTCCCGGAAGGCCCAGGGCCTGGGCGATCCACGTGGCGCCACTGGGCTCGAGGTTGGAGGCCATGTAGTGGCCGATCATCTTGAGGCGCAGCACGTGCAGGAAGTTGAGGCCCCACCCGAGCCGGGCGTCGAAGAAGGGCGCGAGGCCGCCGTCGGGTGTCGTGTAGGAGGCCACCGGGCGGGGAAGCGTGAACTTGCCCATGAGCGGATCCGTGGCGGAGACCGTCGCGGTCGTGGTCGTGGGATCATAGACATCGCGGCCGAACCAGTTCCATGCCACGGCTGCGATGGCGTACTGGTCGAGCGGTCCCGGGGTGTGGCGCAGTTCGGCCTCGGCGTTGAGCGTGGCCAGGATGGGCAGCGGCACGAAGGAGAAGTTCCAGTCGTAGCCGCTCGAATCGGTCGCGGGCACGGTCGGCTGCGCCACGCCCACGGGCTGGACCGACAGGGTCGCCAGCGGTTGC
>JAJYIO010000424.1 GCA_021790035.1 bacterium
CACCTGGATCTGCTGGGCCGATGCGCCCAGGATGAGCGAGGCCCGGGTCGTCGGGTTCACGAGGTCCGAGAAGTAGCCGAAACCCTTACCCAGATGGGTCTCGTCGTGCAGCGGATTCTCGACGGGGGCAGGCGGATTCCAGCCCAGAGCATTCTGCACGTAGGAACCGCTGAGGTAGGCGCTGGCTGCACCCTGGGTGCCCGCAACCTCCAGGCTCGGCTCGATATCGCCATGGCTCCCGCCATAGACGTCGATGCGGCCGCCGTTCTTGACGATGCTCTTGGTGTGGATGTCCACGACCCCCGCCGTGCGCAGACCGTACTGGGCGGGCAGGGAGCCGTCCAGCAAGGACATCCGATCCACGAACCGCGTGTCGAGGGCGTTGTAGAGACCGGTAAGGCCGCTGGGCAGGATGAGGTCGTTGATGCGGTACTGGACGTCTCCATGATCGCCGCGCACGTGGACGCGACCGTAACGCTCCTGAACGACACCCGGAGCCTGCAAAAGCACCTGGTTCACCGGCGCTGCGGCCCCTTGCGGCAGGTGGGAGATGGCCTTGTGGCCAAAGCTGTACACGCTTCCCCCGGACTTCGCCGAGATGGCGGTACGCGCCGTCTCCAGGACGCTGGCGTTGACGTGGTAGCTGAGCTCGCCCTTGGCCTCGAGCACCAGATGGGCATGAAAGGTGGAGTTGGCCGCGACCGTGGCGATCTCCACCGATGGAGTGAATCCCTTCCTTCGCCCCACGATGGCGTACGTTCCGGGCGCCAACTTGCCAAACACGAATCGGCCGTCGGGACCCGCCACCGCCCTGGCCTTCGTCCTTCCGCCGGGGAGCTCGACGTCGACCCGAGCTCCCGCCAAAGGCCGCCCGAACGCATCCTGGACGTGGCCAGCGATCGTGGCGTACTTGCTCCGCTCCTGGACCTTCGGCGTCGCCGATCCAGTCGCGACGGCCGTCACGGACGCAGAAAGAGCCCGCATTCCGGGATCCGGACCCGCCCACGCAGGCCTGACGAGAACGCTGCTCGCGAACAAGCCAGATGCAATCACGCCGAGATATCTGGCGTTCAAGCGCAAGGTGCAGACTCCCCCACCAAAAGGTGTGTACTCCCCACCAAAATCGAAGTCGAAAGCGAAACCGCGGGAGCGAATTCCAGCCAGAGGCCGTTCGGTAGATTATACAGACAGCCGCCCGATCGCGCCTCGTGGTAAATCCCGGATGATCGGATGGCCTGAGATAGTTATTATGACCGGATGGACCGTCGCTGGTGGGGTGGTTTGGTCGCGCTCCTGGGCCTTTTGGTCGCTTGCTCGCCCAAGGGTTCGGTTCTGGTCGCTGGCGGAATCAAGCCGTCCTCTGGCGCGAGCTCGACGCCGGGTTCGACCCCCAGTCCGGCCGCTCCCGTCGCCACCACTTCGGTTACGGCCACCGAGAACGGGGGCCAGACCCTGGTTCACGGCCGGAACGTGGTGGAGACCGAGTTCTGGGATGCCGCGCACGTTCACCTGGTCGACGCGATGATCGGCGTCGACGCTCCGCTCACGATCGCCCCCGGGGCCACGGTCGACTTCCTTCCCGGCGCGGGCCTCGTCATCGCGCCCGGGGGCACCGGCAGCATGGTCGCGAGCGGATCGCCGGGCCTTCCGATCCTCTTCGACAGCGCGGCCGCCAGTCCGTCTCCTGGCGACTGGTGCGGCATCGACGTGGGCTCCTCGGCGGCCATCCCCAGCGGAGCCCCGGGCGGTTCCTGCGTCCTCGACCACGTCGTTGTCGCGGATGCCGGCCAGGCACGCGCCGGGCAGCCGACCCCTCCGCCGGGCCAGGACTGGGCCGCCGTACACGTCTTTCCGGGCTCCGTCCTCTCGGTCACCGACTCGACCGTCTCGGCCTCGGCGGGAAGCGGCCTGCAACTGGATGTCGATCCCCTTCAAACGGCCGTCACGCTGAACCAGTTCGGCAAGAACGCATTCGAGGACAATGCCGACTACCCGATCCAGATGGATCCCAACCTCGTCGGCCGGCTCGACACCGCCACCACCTTCACGGGAGACGGCACGGAATCCGTACGCCTCCTGGCACTGGGCGGCGAACGGACCGAGATCCGGACGACCCAGACCTGGCTCAAGCTGACCCAGGACGGCAACCCTTCGAACTCCGACGTCGTCCCGTACTCGTGGCCCCTGGCCCTCACCTCGGTGGAGGGAACGGAGACCCTCGACCACGGCGTCCACATCCTCTTCGACCCCCAGGGCGTGATGGACATCTACCAGTACGGCCAGATCGACGCCATGGGTACGCAGATGGACCCGGTGATATTCGACAGCATCAACAGTCTGACCTACACGGCCCAGCCCGGAGACTGGGTGGGGCTGCGCTTCCTGTGCTGCCAGGACGAGCTTTCCAACACCGACATCCTCCATGCCGGGTACGGCGGGCTGAATAACGAGTACTACAGCGCCGACCTCGGGGTCGGCAATCTGTACAGTGCGGTCACCAGCGTGACGCTCGACGGGGTCCTTTTGATGAACGGCAGCGGTGCCGGCCTCGCAATGGACGGCAACACTGCGTTCCCCGTGGATAACTACACGAATATCTCCAACGTGGGTCCCGCCACGGAGTCGGTGACCTGGTACTGATATGGCCATGGATACTCGCAGGCGGTTTTCGCTTTTCGTGTCGTTTCTGGCTCTGGGCCTGACGGCGCCGGTCGGGTGTTCCTCGACCAAGGTGGCCACCACGGCCCCGGTCTCAGGGGCCTCTGCGGCGAGTTCGCAAGCACAGCCGACTCCGGATCCGCTTCCGGCCAACAAGGGTGTGGTCACGACGCTGGCTGGCAGCACCGCGGGGTTTGCGGACGGCACGGGCGCGCAGGCCGAGTTCAATCATCCCTTCGGCGTGGCGGTGGATTCGAGCGGCAGCGTGTACGTTGCCGACGTGGGCAACAACTGCATCCGGAAGATCAGCCCGGCAGGCGTCGTCACGACGCTGGCGGGGGGTACCAAGGGCTTTGCGGACGGTACCGGTTCGGCGGCCGAGTTCAGTCAGCCTTATGGCGTGGCGGTCGACTCCAGCGGGAACGTGTATGTCGCCGATACGGGAAACAACCGTATCCGCAAGATCAGCCCGCTGGGCGTGGTGACGACGGTGGCGGGAAGTGGTTCGGGCGCGTCCGACGGGGTGGGGACGGCCGCG
>JAJYIO010000425.1 GCA_021790035.1 bacterium
CGCGAGCGGCCATCGCGGCCAGCGTCTCCACTGCCTCCCGGGGAACGGCCACGAGCGTCTCGGGGGCTTCGAGTATCGCCGACCGCCGATGAGGCCTTGCTGGGATGTCAGAGCCCTTGCGGGCCATCGTGCCGGGCAGCTTGCAGATCCGAGCGGCGTTGAAGACGCCTTTATCGACGGTCACCCGATCGTCGTCGAACTCAGCGGCCAGGGCCTCGAGAACGCGCTTGACCAGCTCGGTTGCATCCCGGTCGTTCGGGAGATCGACGCGGTACAGGAGGTGGGCGCCGTTGCCAGAATCCGACAGGATCGGCTCAGGCCAGTCCCGCTCCGCGAGCCACGCCCGGACGGACCGGGCTCGCTCGAGCGCCAGGTCGTGCTCCTCGTTCGATGAGGAGATCCCTGCGGGCCGCTTGGGGTCGAGGTCGACGAGCAGGAGGCGCCGATGCGCGATGTCGGAGTCGGCCGTCGTGTGATCGGCGTAGGGCTTCGCGACGTTTGCAGTCCGGGCCAGCAGGTCGGGGTTTACTGGATTGATCGTGAGGTAGGTAGCAGGCACCTCGGCCAGGACGTCGAGCCCGCTTGCATATCGGGCCAGGGCCTCGGCATTGTCGAAGTAGCCGGAGTAGGTCCTGAACTTGCCGCACTTGACGGCCCGTAGCTCGACGACGGCACCAGGATCGTCGAACAGGCCCAAGGTCTTGATGGCCTGGCTGATTGCAGGCAGGAGCGCTTGCGCCTTCGGACCGTCCGGCCAGGTCATCGTGCACCTCCGCGCAGGCGGGCATCGATCAGGCGGCTGGCGTCCTCGAGCGTCTTGGGTGACGGGCCCCGGTAGCCGAGGCGGGCCAGGTATCGAAGCTGGGCCTCCGTCGGTGGCTTGAGCGGAGCCGCCTGAAGACGGCGGACCCACTTGATCCAGCGCCCGCACAGCGGACAGGTGGCCCGCACGTGGGCGCCTTGTTCCTGGAGATCGGGCTCGATCGGCCCGCAGTCCGGGCAACGGCGTGCGCCGGCAAGAGAGGCCGGGTCGAGTGAAGCCGGGCAAGGAGCGGCTTGTTGCCCGAGCGCTGCTTGGGGTATGCTATTCATAACCAGGTTAACTTTCTGCCGCCGCGGCCGGTCAGGGCCCGGCGGCAAGCTGCGTCCAGAGAGGCCTAGATCGCGGTTGCTCGCCCGGGCGCGGCGCCCATTCCACGGCCACGGTTGGAGAGCCAGTCGAGGATCTCGTCTTCGACCCACCCCATAGCCCCCGCCGACAACCGAACTCGCCGCGGGAACTCACCTTTGCGCTCCAGGCGCCAGCGCGTCGTCGAAGAGAGGCCAGTCATCTCTTTGACCGTCGGTTCTCGCAAGATTCTCAACTGCGTCTCCTTTCGCGGCAGGAACGGCAGGCCCATTACGATGAGCGTCGCCTAACTGCTTTCGATGTATCGCACAAGGATGCAGGAGCTACCAGCCAAGCACACTACTGTCCCGCTTGGGGCCCAAGCGGGACAGTTCAGACATGGGGACCAAGCTGCGATACGACAGCCTGGGGGTATCGTTATTAGTTCGTTCGCCCGGGCGATGGCACCAGCCTGAGGTCGACGTCCAGCGCCTTTGCCGCCTTGGTGACGTTGGCCCTCATCTGGTCTTCCCTAGCGTATTCTAGCGACGCAAATACTTCTCGCCATGGGCGCCCAGCAACACGAACCGCGACGCCCTGGATGTCGCGCCAGGTTTCAGCGTTGTGATGCGGTGCGGGTATGTCAGACTTGGCGGCTAGGGCCTGGAGTTTCTCTCGATGAGCACCTGTCTGCTCGTCGAACGCCATCAAAATAGCGGTCATATCCCAGGTCCCCTCGTATTTGAACGTAAAGTTCATTGCCGCGAGCGGTCCTTCGCCATCGCCGGGGAGGAGTATCTCATCGAGGTGAAGGAACTTCCCTGGGCTGCCGTCGTCCTGGTCGGGGACATCGTTCCAGTCCATCCAATCCCGGGCGATCTCGGCAGATGGAAGCGCCCAGGTAAGCCCTTCGTGGAGCTTTTCGGCGTGCCAGGCCGCCGTGTTGGCTGCGACGATCAAGAGCCAGTGAGGAACCCATGCCGGCGCCCAGCGGGTGAGCGCTGCCTCCCATGTGGCGATGGGCGGATCGGTCAACTCTGCAGGGTTGAACTGAACATAGGTCGATCGATAGAGAGGCTCGGCGGGCTCCCAGGGCCCATCGACGAGAGCTTGCTTAAACTCAGGTGCTAGCGCTTCAATCCCGGCCCGAAATAGCGGGAAGTGCTCATCTAGCGCAAGGAGGAAGGCTTTTCGCCTAGACCACTTTTCAGGAGCGCGAGCAACGGCGACTTTCCCCTTAAGCATGTCTATCTGCCCCCTGAAAGTGTCTTGTTGCTGCGTGCGCGAATCTGCCGGATCTTCCCTTTCTTGCCGTCGAGAATCTCCTTCAATCGGGTCGCCCACCGATTCAGCGCGTCGCGCTTCTCAGGCTCGTAGCCGTGCCGGTCGTATTTCCAGGTCGTACCGCCTTCGGCATGGTTGAGCACCTTCGACACGACCAGGCGCGGGACGCCGAGCTCGGTCATCAGCGTCGCGGCCGTGCGCCTGAGGTCGTGCGGCGTGAAGTCGATCCCGCTGGCCGTCACCACGCGCTCGGCAGCCTTGCGGACATTCACGATTGGCTTGCCTTTGGCCCGCAAGCTCGGAAAGACCCAACCCGTGCGCTCGTCCGTCAGGTCGGTGATGAGGTCAATCGCGGCGTGTGAGAGCGGTACCTCGTGGTCGTTCGCCTTGGTCTTGGTGAACTCCTTGGGGATCGTCCAGAGGCGCCGATTGAGGTCGATGTCCTCCCACCGCATCAGGCTCACCTCGCCGCCGCGCTGCGCAGTCAGGAGCCGGATCTTGAACATGACGGCCAGCCGCTGGCCCTCGGGCGTCTTGCCCTTGCCGTCGGGGCGATCGGCCAGCGCGCCGAACGCCGCCCACAGCTTGCGGATCTCTTCGGGCGTCAGCACGCGCTCGCGCGCCACTTCTTCGGTCGGGCGCTTCATCCGGTGGGCGGGGTTGTTGTCGACCAGGCCCCGGTCGATCCCGACGTTGTAGATCTTGCTGACCAGCGCCAGGACCATGTTTGCATGGACGTGGGACCCTCTGGCCTTGATGCCGTCCAGCAGCTCGACCACGTCGCGGCGGCTCACGTCCTTGGCC
>JAJYIO010000010.1 GCA_021790035.1 bacterium
AGCAGCTCGGCGCGGGTGAAGAAGGCCGGTCCGGTGATGCCCGCGTAGACGCCCTCTTGCAACGAGATGCCCTGTGCGGCGGCCGTGCGCTGGGCGATCGCCCGCAGCTCGGGGCGATAGGCGTCGAACATGACCGGAAACCGCGGGCCGATCTCCGGATCGTTGGGCCCGATCAGCGGATTGCTCCCCGTCATGTTGAGGTGATCGGTGAGGAGCATCAGATCCCCGGCCTTGAACCTGGGATTGAGACCACCCGAGGCGCAGGTGACCACCATGGTCTGGCAGCCGAGCGCCTTCATCACGCGAACGGGATAGGTGACCTGCGCCTGGGAGTAGCCCTCGTAGGTATGGAAGCGCCCCTGCATCAGGACCACGTCCTGGCCGCCCAGGTGGCCGAAGACCAGGTTGCCGGCATGACCGGGCGCCGTGGAAACCGGGAAGTGCGGGATCTCGGCGTACGGGATCACGGTCGCGTCCTGGGCATCTTTGGCCAGATCGCCGAGCCCGGATCCCAGGATGAGCCCCACCGACGGGCGCATGCTGACCCGACGGCGCAGCGCGGCCATCGTCTCCTCGAGACGGCCGCGGAGTTCGGCGGCGCTGCCGGGCTTTGTTGCGGTTTCCATCGATGGGTTCCCTCCGGACCACGGTCGGACTGATGGGCTGCCGTGGCGATATCGCTGCCGTGTCTTGGCTTGCAGCCGCTCGATCCTAGAGGCCACGGACCCGTGCGTCAACCAGCCCCGTCCGGCAGACCCGCGGTCCGGCGACACGCGGTCCAGGGAGACTCGACCGCGTGCCGTGCGCCTGCTACCCTGACACGGGGCGATGGGGCTCGCCTCGACAGGCACATTCATCGGATTGCCTTCCAACCGCTGGCCGTCGGATCGCACTTCAGTTGCAGATCGGGCGCAAGCTGATGGCTCCTGCACGACACCTCGGTGCGCGCGGGCAGACGCTTGGCGCCGCACCTCGAACGGAGACCGGCAACGTTGGAGTTCTGGATGGTCGGCATCGGCGGCTTCGTCGGCGCGCTCGCCCGGTATTACGCGGGCCAGGCCGCAGGCCGCTGGTTCGGCGTCTCGTTTCCGTACGGGACGTTCCTCATCAACGTCTCGGGCTCGTGGTTTCTGGGGTTGATCGGAACCCTGGCCCTGGAGCACGGCAGCCTGCTGACGCCCGCCATCAGGCTGTTGCTCGGGGTCGGGTTCGTGGGCGCGTTCACGACCTTCTCGACGTTCATGTTCGAGGCGTTGCAACTGGTGCGCGATGGCGCCGTGCTCGAGGCCGCCCTGTACCTGGGCGGGAGCGTCGCGGTCGGGCTCGTGGCCGTCTGGGTCGGTTCTCTGACAGCTCGTCTGGTACCTTGAGGGGGATGAAGGTACAGGGCAAGGCGAAGATCCTCACCGTCTATCTCGATGAGGCCGATCTCTCGCGCGGTCGGCCGCTCTACCTGGTCCTCCTCGATCGCCTCAAGCGCGACGGGCTGTCCGGCGCCACGGCTTTTCGGGCGATAGCCGGGTTCGGCGTCCACAAGACGATGCACTCGTCAGGCATCCTCGATCTTTCGGCCAATCTCCCGATCGCCGTGCAGGTCATCGACGACGCCGAGCGCATCGCAGCCTTCCTGCCGGTTCTCGACGAACTCGTGCCGGAGGGCCTGGTGACGGTCTGCGACGCGGACGTCGTGCGGTATGTCAAGTAGCGGAAGCCCCCCTTGACAGGCCGGGCGGCGTAGGTGACGATCCCTGCTCTGGCCGAAACCCGGCCCGACCACTTTGGGGAGATGCTGGAGTGGTTGAACAGGCGGTCCTGGAAAGACCGTAGACGGTGTTGAATCGTCTCGGGGGTTCGAATCCCCCTCTCCCCGCTAAGACACCAGGCCGATTTCGGCCGATCAGAGGTCCTTCCTGCCGGATAAAGGGCGCGGTGGTCTTCTCGCCCGCACCGGCGGCGTCGCCGATCGCCGAGCCACCGCCTCCGCCTCCAGCCGAGCGCCCAGCCGGCCACCCCGACAAGATCGGCCGGACCTCGGTGTGCCAAGGCAACGGTGATGTGGTGGACAACGACGCAATCGCCAGGTCCGAGTCGGCCTTCGTCCACGTGCGGAAGGCCAGGCGCTCGGTATCGAGAGGCGTCGTCGCGATTTCCGTTTCTCGAGCGTACCCTGGAGGACTTCGCGTCCGCCGAAATATGAAACATACCTGTATACGGTATAGCCGTTGACGGTATACCGGCATGCGGTATAAGCTCGATCATGATCCGGTCTTTCAAGGACAGGGACACCGAGAAGGTATTCGCCCGGGAGTCGGTGCGGCGCCTCCCGCCGGGCATCCTGCGCGCAGCACATCGCAAGCTAAGGCAGATTCACGTGTCGGCCAGCTTGACCGACCTAAAGGTTCCGCCGGGCAATCACCTGGAGGCCTTATCAGGTGATCGCCAAGGCGAGCACAGCATCCGGATCAACGACCAGTGGCGGATTTGCTTTCAATGGCGCGACGGAGACGCCTACCAGGTCGAGATTGTCGACTATCACTAGGGAGGCAGACGATGGCCAAAGCGTTCAGGCCGGTTCATCCCGGGGAACACCTGGCCGAGGACTTCCTGAAGCCCCTCGGAATCAGCCAGTCGGGGCTTGCAGGCGATCTCGGGATACCGTTCCGGCGTGTGAACGAGATCGTTCGAGGCAAGCGAGGCATTACTGCCGAGACCGCCCTGCTCCTTGCCCGGTACTTCGGCAATTCGCCCGAGTTTTGGGTGCGGCTCCAGGCTGACTACGATCTCGAGGTCGAGAAGGAAAGAATCGGCGATCGCCTGGCTCGGGTGAGACAGCCCAGGGCCGTCTAGGGAAGTTCTGAGACTGTCCCACCATCCCCGCTAGCTCCAGTCAAGTACAGCCGGAGGCCGGTGCTCCCCGCCCTCGGCCTTGCGATCTGCTACAGCCCGCCGAGGCTCAGAGCCGCTTCGACGATCGGCTTCGCTCAGTCGGGCGTGGCTTTTAGCGAGGCTGCGTCGTTCGGGTAAAGGGTTCGCCCGCTCTCCATTTCCAGGACCGGCCCTGGATCCGGCAGGGCCTCGCCTGGCGCCATGCTGGCGCTGTTGTCATGGACCTTGAGGGCGGTTGCCGGCTGGCCCGGTGGCGAGGTATTACAAAACTCGGCCGCATGGATCGATTGGGACCACCCTGCGAACAAGCACCTCGACAAGAACACGAAGGGATGACAGATGAAAACCTCGAACCTCCTCGGGCTCGGGCTTGCGATCCTGGGAAACGGAGTCGCGCTGGCTGCGGGCCGGCCGGTCAAGCCGGCAAGAGCCCAGCGGGCCAAGGCTTGCGTGATCACGCTGCAGGTGCTGCCGGGCTCCGATGGCGGTCCACTCGGCCCGGACGGCAAGCACCACGATGCCTTCGTGCCGAGCAACCTCGAGGTTCCGGTCGGAAAGATCGTCACCGTGCGGATCGTCAACCACGACATGATGGAGCACTCGATCTACCAGCCGGAACTTGGCCTCGACATCGTCGCCCGTCCCGCTGCGATGAAACCAGATGGCCGCATGATTCCGATCACGACGACGGCCACGTTCTCGGTCAAGGCCAGGGGCCGCTATCGGTGGTACTGCACCAAGCCCTGTGACGACGACGCGAAGGGGTGGGCCATGGCCCCGGCAGCTCGCGGTACCAGGGACGCGGGTCGGCCGGACAAGGACGGGTTCATGGCCGGAGAGATCGTCGCCTTCTAGATCTGTCGTTGCGAACGGGTCTCTTTCCCCAAAGCTGCCGGGCGAGATAAAAACCTCGCCCGGCAGTTCCTTGTATCTGTCCTCGATCCTTTACCGGGCGAACAGCGTGAAGCTCGCGCGATGCACGCCCTTCTTGTCGGCAAAGACCACCCGTGCCTCCCACGTCCCGCCGAACGGGAGCTCGATCCGGCCCTTGGCGACGCCAGGAGTATGCGTCGCCACGAGGACGGCAGGGGCCTTCTGGGCCGCCATTCCTGGCATCGCAGCCATCGAGACCGAGAAGCCTTCGACCTTGACGCTGGCCGGCTTCCCCTTGCTGTCGGTGATGGCGACCGTGACGGGATTGTTGCCCTGGACCAGCGTCTTGGCCGGGGTCGAGACCGTGACCCGGAACGCGCCGGTTCGGACGCTCTGCAGTACCGCGGCCTGCGCCGGGAGCGTGCTGGCCAGGGCCAGGATCAGGCCAGCGAGGGCCGCGTTTCTTCTGGACATGGTTCTTCCGCCTTTCTGGTTTTGCGAAGGGTCCATTCCTGCACCGAGAGGAACAGCACCGGAATGACGAGGAGCACGAGGATGGACGAGGTGAGGAGCCCCCCGATCATCGGGATGGCGATGGGCCGCATGACATCCGAGCCGGTGCCGGTACTCCACAGGATCGGCACCAGGCCGGCCAGGGCGGCAAAGACGGTCATCAGCTTGGGCCGCAGCCGCAGGACGGCTCCCTCGATCGTGGCCTCCCGCAAGGCCTGCAAGGTCAGCGGTCCGAGCTGGCGCTTGCGCTCGAGCGCCTCGTGCAGGTACACGAGCATCACGACTCCCGTCTCGACCGCAACGCCCGCCAGCGCGATGTAGCCGATCGCCACGGCCACGCTGAAGTGGACCTTCATGAGGGCCTGCAACGCCACGCCGCCGACCAGGGCAAACGGCACCGAGAGGATGAGGAGCGTCGCGTCGACGCCGTTGTTGAAGGTGAAGTACAAGAGCAGCCACAGCAGGCCCAGGGTGATCGGGATCAGCACCGAGAGCCGCGCCTTGGCATGCACGAGGTTCTGGTACTGGCCGCTCCAGACGCTGTAGTAGCCGGGCGGAAGGTGCAGGCGTGCCTTCAGCAGGGCGTCGGCGTCGTGGACGACGCTGCCGATGTCGCGCCCCGAGACCTGTACGTAGACCAGGCCCGTCAGCATGCCGTTCTCGCTCTGGATCATCGGCGGTCCCTGCGCGATCCGGATGCGGGCGAGCGCTGCCAGCGGGATGTCGGCCCCCGAGGGAGTCGGGATCTCGATGGCGCCGATGGCCTCGGGTGAGGAGCGGAAGTCGCGGGCAAAACGCAGGCGAACGGGGAAGCGATCGCGCCCCTCGACCATCGTCGTGAGCGTCTTGCCGCCTAGCTCCGTGTCGATCACAGCCTGGACCTGCCCGATATCGAGGCCGTAGCGCGCCAAGGCCAGGCGATCGGGAGTGATGTCGAGGTAGCGGCCGTCCGTCGACCGGGCGGCGTAGGCATTCGTTACCCCGGGAACCTTCTTGATGAGATCCGCCGCCTGCATGGCCGTCCCCTGCAGGGTCTGGAGGTTGCTGCCGAAGATCTTGAGCCCGAGGTCCGTCTGCACGCCGGTGGCCAGCATGTTGATGCGGTTGATGATCGGCATGGTCCAGAATCCGGTGACGCCGGGGATGTCGAGCTTCGCGTTCATGGCGTCGATGAGCTTGGCCTGCGTCATGCCTACGGGCCACTGGCTCCGAGGCTGCAGCGACACGATGGTCTCGGCCATGCTCGGCGGCGCCGGATCGGTGGCCGAATCGATGCGCCCGACCTTGCCGAGCACGTCCTTCACCTCGGGGAAGCTCTTGATGATGCGATCCTCGATCTGCATCAACCGCTTGGCCTCGGTCAGGTTCACATGCGGCAAGGTGGCCGGCATGTAGAGCAGCGTGCCCTCGTTGAGCGGCGGCATGAACTCGCTGCCCAGTCCCCTGGCAATGGGGATGGCCAGCAGACCGACGACGATGGCGGTCGTCAGCGTGAGGACGCGGTGCTCGAGCACGAAGTCGATGACGGGCCGGTACAGGGCGATGAAGAAGCGCGACAGGGGGCTTTTCTCCTCGGGCTGCATCTTGCCCCGCATCAGCAGGGTCATCAGGACCGGCACCAGGGTGACCGCCAGGATCGCTCCGGCGCCCATCGCGAAGGTCTTGGTGAAAGCCAGTGGCCGGAACATCCGGCCTTCTGCGCCCGTGAGGAAGAACACCGGCACGAAGGCGACCAGGATGATGACGAGCGAGAACACGATCGGCCGGCCGACCTGCTGCGCGGCCCGGGCGATGACCGCGGAGCGATCGTCCGGGTCGAACTCCGGCTCGGCCAGATGCCGGTAGGCGTTCTCCACCATGACGACCGCGGCGTCGATCAGCACGCCCACGGCGATCGCCACGCCCCCCAGGCTCATGATGTTGCTGGTGACGCCGAGTACCTTCATCAAGATGAACGAGGCCAGCACCGCAAGCGGGATCGAGAGCACGACCGTCAGGGCCCCGGGCACGCTACCGAGGAACAAGAGCACGACGGCGCTGACGATCAGGCTTTCCTCGACGAGGGTGTGGATCAGCGTGGCGACCGACCGCATGATGAGCTGGGAGCGGTCGTATACGGCCCGGATGTGAACCCCGGGCGGCAAGCCCGGTGAGATGGCCTTGATCTTGGCCTTGACGGCGTCGATGACCCCCTTGGCATTGGCGCCCGAGCGCATCACGATGACGCCCACGACGGCCTCGCCACGGCCATTCTCATCCAGGACGCCGCGCCGTTCGGCCCCGCCCAGCTGTACGGTGGCGACGTCGCGGATCAGCACCGGTACGCCGCCGACCGCCTTGACGACAGTGTCCTCGAGGTCCTTGACGCCCGTGATGTAGCCCTGGCCCCGGATCATGTACTCGGACCCGGCTGTCTCCATGAGGCCGCCACCCGACTCGGCGTTGCTCTCTTTGATGGCGTTCGCGACCTCGCCGACCGTGACGCCGTACATCCGGAGCCGCAGCGGGTCCACGTCGACCTGGTACTCCCGCTGGTAGCCTCCGCCGGAAGCCACCTCGGCGACGCCCGGAACCGATTGCAGCGCATACCGGATGTACCAGTCCTGGATCGCGCGCAGGGTGCCCAGATCGTAACCCTTGCCCGCGACGGTGTACCAGAAGATCTGCCCGACGCCCGTGCCGTCGGGACCGAGGGTCGGGACGACGCTCCGGGGAAGCGAGCCCTGGATCTGGTTGAGCCGTTCCAGCACCCGGCTGCGGGCCCAGTACAGGTCGACGCCGTCCCGGAAGATGACCGTGATGAGCGAGAACCCGAATTCAGACTGCCCCCGCACGGTCTTGACGCCGGGCATCCCGTCCAGGCTGGTCTCGAGGGGGTAGGTGACCTGGTCTTCCACCAGCTGCGGGCTGCGCCCCGGCCACGTGGTGTACACCAGGACCTGGTTGTCCGAGATATCCGGGATCGCGTCCAGCGGGGTGTGCAGGGCTGCCCAGACGCCGCCGATGGCCAGCACGACCGCCGCCAGTAGGACCAGAAACCGGTTCCGGATGGACCAGGCGATGATGCGAGCGATCATGGTTTGGCACCTTCCGGCGCACAGCGCCGGCCGCGGTAAATCGCCGGGGCCATCGATCTACTCCGCCTGGAGCTGGGCCGATGCGTCCAGCAAGAATCCGCCCGAGACGGCAACTTGATCCCCTGCCGACACGCCGCCAAGGATCGGGGTCTGGCCCCCCATCGCGGTCCCGACCTGCACCTGGCGGGGCCGGAAGGTGTCCTTGCCGACCTTGACCCAGACGATCTTGCGCAGGCCGGTGTCGACGACCGCCGAGGTGGGCACCTCGAGCTCGCGCCGGGCCGGGGAGGCGATCGCGACCGTCGCGTACATCTGCGGGCGCAGGTTCTCGGCCGGGCTGTCCACCTGGATCCGGACCTTGATCGTCCGGGTCTGCGGATCGAGCTGCGGGTAGATCAAGCTGACGTGGCCGTGCCAGTGGCGGCCCGGGAAGGCCGGCGCTGTGACGTCGGCGGCATCGCCCAGCTGCACCAGGCCGATCTCGGTCTCGGGGATATCCGCCAGCACCCAGAGGGTCCTGGGATCGGCCAGGTCGAAGAGCACGTCGCCCGCCTTGACGTACTGCCCGACCTCGACCTTGCGGTCGACGACCACGCCGCCCTGGGTCGATGAGATCGGGATGTCGACGACGGTCCGGTGATCGTGCTGCAGATCCCGGATCTGGCGCGGCGAGAGGCCCCAGAGCGCGAGCTTCTCGCGGGCGGCCCTGACGAGCTCGCGAGCCCCGGCGTCGACCACGGGGTATCCTGACGATCCAAGCGCGCGATCGGCCTGGCCGGCTATTCGCAGCTCTGCCTCGGCCGCGACGAGATCGGGCGAGTACAGCGAGGCGACGGTCTGCCCCGGCCGGACCCGATCGCCCACCGCGCTGACCGGAAGGGCATCGATGCGGCCGGCCACCCGGGCGGTAACCTGCGAGAGCAGGCGAGTGTCGTAGGCGATCTGTCCTACCGCCCGCAAGCTGGAGGAGAGCTCCTGGACGGTCGCCGGGACGGTGTTCACGTCGGCCAGGGCCTGCTCGCCGGGCGAGATCGTGACCGCCTGGATCGAGGGAGCGATGGTCGCATTCTGGTTGCCGGCAGCTCCCTGGCTCATCCCGGACATGCCGCTCATTCCCGGCATGCCGGCCATTCCGGGCATTCCCGCCATCCCCGCCGCGGCGCTCGTCTGAGCCTTGTCGGAGCCCGTGCTCTGGCCGTTCATTCCGGGCATCCCGGCCATGCTGCCCGTGCTCTGGCCGTTCATTCCCGGCATTCCGGCCATGCTGCCTGCGCCAGGGTTGGCCGTGCTGGAAGCCGGAGCGGCCAGGGCCGGCTGGCCCAGCTTCGCTGCGAGCCAGGACGGCGCCGGCAGCTTGCCGAAGTGCACCGCGGTTCCCGCCGCGATGGCACCCAGGCCGACCAGACCTGTAACTGCGAGGATCGAAGGTTTCATGGCTTGCTCTCCGGGAGCGGTCTTCCGAGGGCCTGCTCGAGGCCCGCGAGCGCATCCTCGCGATCCGCGCCCAGGCGAGCGCTTCGGAGGACCACGGTATCGAGTTCGGCGTCTCGGTCGAGGACCGTCGTGAGATCGGTCTTGCCGACCTCGTAGGCGGATCGGGCGGTGTCGAGCGCCAGGACGGCCTCGGGTTCGAGGGCCTTGTGCTGCAAGGCTAGCAGCTTGTCATCCGAGTGGAGCTTGGCCAGCAGATCCCGGATCTGGACCTCGAGGTCCAGCCGCACCTGGCTCACCGCCTGGCTGGCCGCCTCGAGGGCCTGCCTGGCCGCGGCCGTGGCCTCGCGGTGGCGCTCGGGCTTGATGAAGGGCAGCGGGATCCCGACCGATGCGCCCAGGAAATCCATCTTCGTCGCCATGTTGTTCCCGACCGAGACGCCCGCAGCGATGCTCCGCGGATGCAAGGAATCGAACCGAACCAGCGCGAGCTGCGCGCTCGCAGCGCGCTGCGCGGCACCGGCCGCGAGCACCGGCGGCGCGCTGGCCAGGCCGAGCCTCAAGAGCTGCTCCGAGCTCGCGTCGATCCGAGGTTGCGGCGGCGCCACGCGTGCTGCTGGCAGACCGGCCATTCCATGATTCCCCAGCAACCACGCCAGCTTCGCGGTGTTGGATTCGCGCTCCTGGCCCAGGGTGGTCAGATCCTCGAGGAGATCCGCCTGCCGCAGCTGGATCTGCAGCAGGTCGGCCTGCGGAGCCTTGCCCACTGCGTAAAGCGTGGCCACGATCCTGGCGATGTCGCGATCCCGTTGCTGCGCACGCCGATCGATGGCCGTGGCTGCGGCAAGGTAGTAACGCTCGGCCAGATCGCGCCGGAGTTCCTCGCGAATGTCGTCCCGTACGGCCAGATAATCGTACCGAGCGACAGCGGCGCTGGCGCGGGCTTCCTGACCGACGATCGCCAGGCGTCCCGGCCACGGGATGCTCTGAGATACTGTCAGCTGAGGCCCGCCGAGCGTGAGAAAGTTACCGAGCCCAGCTTCGGCCATCGGGTCAGCCCATTGCTGGACCAGGGGGATGCGAGCTCGGGCTGCCGCCCACTTCGCCCTGGCCGCGGCTACCCGGGCCTGGTGCGCCCAGGCGACGGTCGTCAGGCGATCGAGAGCCGAGTCATGGCCGGACCCGATGCTGCTCGCAACCCGGGGTTTCGAGGGTGCTCCAGGCGCAAGGAGCGCCGCGGCCCGGGCGGCTGGGGCCACCCCGGCGAGCGCAGCCAGGGCCCAGACGCCAAGTCGATTTCTACGGATAAGCATAGTAGCTGCTGCGAATTGTAGTACACGTGGCCGGATGCGTGCAAGGCGAGCCCGGGCCGGCGGCGGCGATCCCGATCCGGGCAGAACCCGAGAGCCGGGGACCTGGCGAGGATGCGCGAGGCCCAGGCGGGCCACTGGGGACGCGCTCAGATTTTGACCGCATGAAGGGTCGGCTCCTTACGGTTTTGTAATCGGATCCGGGGCGATCGGTCTCAAATGGCCGAGGTAAGGGCTTATGCGGCTCTGGTGCCTGCGTCTGGAGCCAAAAATCCCGATTGCAGGGAACCGAAGATCCGGATAAGATAAAGTTAAGCAAGAGTAAGCGACGCTTGCAATTCCCAACCTCTTGGATCGAAGCTCCGGGCCTCGGCTCCGGGCAGTTCGACAGGCGATTCGTGCAACCGGCAGGGTTGTGCTCCGAAAACGGCGGTTCGCCCGCAGAGCGGGCTTTCCTGACACTCGTGAGCGGCCTCCAGGGAGGCCGGCGCGTCTTTCTTCAAGAGAGGAACGATCTCCACCATGGGCATGTTCAGGGTGGTTGGCGCCATCAGTGTAGGCGCTCTTCTTCTGGGTCTTGCGGGCTGCGGGACCGCCGGCACCGTGCCGGTCTCGAATCTCGGTGTGTCGGCGACGAGCAGCTCGCTGACGAGCCAGTCGATTCCCCCGCAATCCTCGTTCGTGACCATCCAGTGCACGGTCACGCAGCTCCTGCCCGCAGATACCAACGGCCTGCGGCATCAGCGGTTCGACGTCGAGGAGACGGCTCCTGACTCCAACCAGACCCTCGAGGTCGATAACGACATGACCTACGGCGAAGAGGTCCCGGATCTCCAGGTTGGCGAGCGCCTGGTCATCCGTGGCGTCGAGTACCACGACTGGAACAAGAACGGCATCCACTGGACGCACCGTGCCAACGTGGCTGGTGATGCGGGCTATATCCAGACGCCCGACGGCACGATTTACCAGTAAGCACACCGCGAACCGCCGCGATCCTCTCGCTCGAGCACGAGGATCGCGGCGGTTCGCTATTCTCTGTTCGAAGGCCGGTCGCTCAGAGCCGGGAAAATAACCCCTCGACCGTGCTGCGGAACCGCGAAAGCAGGGAGCGAGCCGATGCCGGCAGGCTCTCGGCGGATGGCGCCGGCTCGGCCGGGGCCTGGAGCACGGCCACCTTGCCATCGGTGTAGTACGGATCGC
The DNA here is from genome assembly GCA_021790035.1 of bacterium. GTDB lineage: Bacteria > Cyanobacteriota > Sericytochromatia > S15B-MN24 > VGJW01 > JAJXWQ01. Next base: position 11,291 of record JAJYIO010000010.1, read on the forward strand.
CTTCGCCGTTCGTGCTGACCATCGCGCCGCGTTGCCAGGCGCCGAGGTCCTCGATGCCGTTCTTCACCATCTCCCGGGCAACCGTATCGCGCTCCTGGTCCACGAACGGGCTGATCCGGTGCGTTGGCCCGGTGAAGTAGTCCACCTTGTTCCATTCGATGCCGACGTCCTGGCTTGCCGAGGCCACCCAGATCTCCTGGCCGCCAGCCGTCTTTTTCCCCGTGTCCCAGAACCGGACGTGGTCCCTCATGTTGACCGTCTTGCCATCCTCGCGCTCGAAGGCCAGATCCTCCTTGTGCTTGTCGCTCGATCCCAGGTAAAGGGAGCTCACGGGAGCGGCCCGGTAGGGCTTGCCGGTGACGAAGGCCCAGACCATCTCGAGGGCCGAGCTCAAAGAGAGCTTATCGGCCGATTGCCATCCGTTGCCCGAAAAGGCCTGCTGGAGCTGGGCGCGGCTGCCGAGGAAGACCATGTTGATGGGATCGGCCGGCGTCCCGTCCTCGGTGTCCGTGGTCCTGGGCAAGGAACTCAGTGACGCCAGATTGGCGGGGGGGGGCGCTGCGGGAGCCGATCCGGTCGTCAGGCTGTCCCCCTGGCTGGCTGCCGTGGGCGGTGCCGGCGGGTCGGACGTGACGCCTACCGCCAGCGCCCCTTGGCGGGGACCATTGGTCGGTGTCCCGATTCCAGAGATGCCCATGATTCAGGTGTTCCTTCTTGCTGTCGCGAGAGAGTTTTCAGGTTGAAGGGTCCCTCGCCATGATTCTTTGAGCTCCAGGCCATCAGGCGGCACGCTCGTTGCGGATTTCATGAGGGTCATGGGGATGCGTCGCCAGCTCAGTGCGAATGCAACAGGGTTTCTTTGAGCGCATCGCCGGCGACCGAGGCGATGTCCTTGATTCCGCCGATCATCCGCTCGAGCAGGCCGGCCTTGTCGGGCACGTCCCGGACACTGGCCGGAATGTTCTTGATGCCATCGGGAAGCTTGGCCACGGCGTCAGGAAGCTTGCCGTCCATGGCCGAGAACTGGCCGACGAGGTACCTGGCGTTGCTCTTGACCAGATCCCAGACGCCCTTGATCGGGTTGTCGAGCGCCACGTGGCGCACGTCGACCTTGCCATCTGCGAGCGAGACGTCGAGATACTCGTGCGCGACTCCGATCTTGTCGAGCTTGCCGCCGAGCGCGCCGGCCGTCACGTAGCGAACGCCGCCGACCGTGGCATCCCCGGGGACGTGGGTATGGCCCGAGAGGACGAGCTGGACGTTATGACGGCTCATCAGGTCGGTGAATCGCTGCCGCTGGGCGGGATCCTCGATCCGGAAGTTGGCGATCGTGTCGGGCATAAGCTTGTGCAGGGCCTTGACCCAGCCTGGCGTGGACTCCCAGACGGCCGGCACGTGCATCGCCACGACGGTGGGCTTTCCCTCGTTGGCCGCGAGGTCCTTCTCGAGGAAGTTGAAGGTCTGATCCGAAATCTTCTGGCTGGCATCGTCGATCAGCGTGAAGTGGACTCCCCCCTGATCGAAGGAGCGGTTGCCATTGCCGAACTCCGCCTCGAAGCGACCGATGGCGTCGCCCCGGTAGTCGTGGTTGCCCGGGATCGTGCGAAACGGAACCTTGAGGGGGGCAATGTGATCGGTGAGCAAGGCCTGCTCCTTGGCGCTGCCAACCTCGCTCAGGTCGCCGCCGGAGAGCACGAAATCCGGGCGCTGGGCGTTGGTCCGGGAGACGAACCTGTCCAGCAAGCCATAGCCGTCGTGCGAATCGGACTCGAAGAAAAAGCGCGCGTGCGGCGCCGCTGCCGGTGACACCCGGGCCTTGGAAACCGAACCGACCGATGACATTCCTCTTCCTCCAGCAAACCCAGGGTTGTTATCGGGGGAACGGGCGGAAAACGGACGTGCGATTACAGATTCGTAATGGCAACCGCGCCGGAGTCGCCCACCGGCGGCTTCAGACCTTTTTCAGTTTGAACGGGTCCCTCTGCGCGGTCGCTTCGCTGCGCAACCGGGCCCCGTTTGACTCCTCGGGCCCGATCCATTCAAACCGGGAGCACTCTAGGAACCCAGAGCCAGGGCCGCAGCTCGCGCCTCGGCTTGCCCGCCAAACTTCGCCAGACCTACGGCGAGGGTGGGCAGCACCAGGAGATTGAGCGCGACCGATGTGACGAGGCCGCCCAGGATGACGATCGCCATCGGGCCCTCGACCTCGCGCCCCGGCGTGCCGCTGCCGAGCGCGATCGGCAGGAGGCCGAGGCCCGTCACCAGGGCGGTCATCAAGATCGGCGCCAGGCGCTCGGTCGCTCCCTGGATGGCCGTCTGGGGCCCCCAAGGAGCGCCGTCCTCGACCAGGTGCTCGTAGCGCGAAACCAGGATCAGGGTGTTGCGCGTGGTGATTCCGAACAAGGTCACGAAGCCCACCAGGGATCCGACCGAGAGGTCGCCTCCCGAGAGCCATGCCGCCAGCACTCCGCCCACCAGGGCGAACGGGAGGTTGGCAACGATGAGCAAGAGGTTGCGAAGGTTGCCGACGGCGACCGAGAGCAACAGCAGGATCCCCGCCCCCGCCAGCATGGAGCTGACCAGGAGCTGGTGCTGGGCCTGGGCCCGGGCCTCGGCGGCACCCGAGAAGTGCAGGTAGGTGCCGCGGGGCAAGGCCACGTGCGCCGCAATGGCCTTCCTGGCGGCGGCGACGAAGCCGGTCACGTTGCCCCCGGCGACCTGGGCCGTCACGGTCTGCTCGCGGCGGCCGCCATCGTGCAGGACGGCGTAGCGCCCGCTCGTCATCTCCAGCTGAGCGACGGTCCCGAGGGGGATCCGCGTCCCTTGAGCGTCTTGCAGGAGGAGCCTGGCGGCCGACTGCGGATCGCGCCGCTCGGCGGGACTGCCGATGACCACGACATCCGTCGTGACGTTGCCACGGTACGTCTGCCCGACCCGGCGGCCCCGGTAGATCGTGGCGATCGTGTCCAGCACGTCTTTGGGCATCAGGCCGAACTCGGCGAGCCGTTCAGGGCGCAAGCGCAGGCCAAGCTGCGGCACGCCCGGAAGTGTGGCCACCTTGACGTCCCTGGCGTGGGGGACCGCGGACAGCACGCGCGCCACGGCGGCGGCTGCGCGATCGATCCCGGACAGGGAGTTGCCGTAGACCTCGATCGCCACCGGGGCCGTCTGGCCCGACATGGTCTCGTCGAGGCGCTCGGTCAAGAAGGAATTCATCGCAAGCTTGACCCCTGGAAACCCTACGAGCAGGCTCTTGAGGCGGTCCTCTGCGGGCCCGGCTGCGCGGCCCGGAAGGGGGCGCAAGACCACGTGGAATTCGCTGTCCTGCGTGCCCATGATGTCGTCGGCATCCTGCGTGGTGCCGACGATCTGGCAGACCGAACGCACGTCCGGATCGCGGGCGATCACCCGCTCGACGGCCTTGCCCAGGCGCAGGGATTCGGCCAGGGACGTACCCGGCATCGCGGTCATGTGTACGAGGAACTGGCCCTCGTGTAGCTCGGGCAGGAAGGAACCACCCAGAAAGGGGAAGGTCGCCAGGCCGAAAAGGACGAAAACGACGGCGCCGGTCACGACGAGCCGCGGGTGGCTCATGACGCGTTCGAGCAGCCTTGCGTACCGGCCGCGGAGCCAGACCAGGATGGGAGACTCGATATCCCGGGATGGCCGCGTGAGCAGGAGCGAGCAAAGTGCCGGAGTGACCGTCAGGGCGACGATCAGCGAGGCCAGGACCGCCAGGATGTAGGCCTGGCCGAGCGGGGCGAAGATGCGCCCCTGGACGCCCGTCATGAGCAGGACCGGGACGAAGACCAGGATGACCACGAAGGTGGCGAAAACCACCGCGCTGCGCACCTCCAGGGAGGCGTCGAGGATGACGCGGAAAGCCGGCCGCGGATGGCCCAGCAACCGGTTCTCCTGGAGCCGGCGATGGACGTTCTCGACGTCGATGATGGCGTCGTCGACGACCTCGCCGATGGCGATCGCCAGGCCGCCGAGCGTCATGGTGTTGAGCGTGGCACCCGCACGCACCAGCACCGCGAGCGCCGCCAGGAGGGACAGCGGAATGGCCACCATGGAGATGAAGGCCGTGCGCTTGCTCCACAGGAAGGCGAGGAGCACCGCGGCGATCAGGACCGCGCCCGCCAACAGCGAGGTCTCGAGGTTGGAGATCGCCGTCTCCACGAAGGTCGCCGGCCGGAAGAGGGCCGGGTGATAGGTGATACCCTGCGCCCGCATCGCCGGCAGGAGATCGGACAGAGCGCTCTCGAGCCGGTGCGTCAGGGCGAGGGTGTTGGCTCCGAGCTGCGAAGCCACGATGAGCACCACCCCGGGCTGGCCCGCGATGGCTGCGGTGCCCAGAGAGGGCGCCGCTCCGAACCCGACGTGGGCGACGTCCCGCAGGCGGATCGTGGCGCCGTCGTGCGTGGCCACGGCGATCTGACCGAGAGCGGCAGGGGTCAGGGACTGCCCCTCGGGCCTGACGAAGATGCGCTGCGAGGGGGTGTCGATGAACCCCGCTCCCTCGACGGCCGTGGCCTTGCGGGCCGCCCGCACGACGTCCCACACCGTCAGGCCGAAGGCCGCCAGGCGCC
>JAJYIO010000426.1 GCA_021790035.1 bacterium
CGGCGCGTCGGTGGTGACGATCGCCAGGCCGCTCGCCAGACCCTCGACGAGTGGCAATCCCAGTCCCTCCATCTTGGAGGGTTGCACGAGCACGTCGGCGCGGTCGTAGAGTCCGGGGTGAGGGATCGTGCCTTCCACCACTTCGACGCCGCCCGCCCGCAGGCGGGTGAGCAGCGGGTAGGAGCTCCACCGCCGTTGCGTGTGCACGATCAACCGGGCGTCACGAAGACGCGCTCGCTGCCAGGCACGGACAACCGCTGGGGTGTTCTTTCGATAGCTCGAGCCGCCCCAGCCCGCATTGTGGAGGAAGACCAGGGGCTCACCTGCACGATCCGCCGGCGTGAAGCACTCGAGATCGACGCCCCAGCCCAGCAGCAACAGGCGATCTGGCCGGACGTGCGGCGCCAGCTCCTGCGCGCACCGGGTCGAGGGCGCGACGACGAGGTCGAACCGGGAAAACCTGGGCAGGTCCTCTCGTCGGACCCAGTCGATGGTGACGTACGTGGCCGTCCGTGCGCCGGCCTCGCGTGCCGCGTCGACCAGCTCCCACTGGCCCTCCTCGTTGAACACGACCCAGTCGAGCTTGCGGGAGCGGACCCAGTCAGCCAGGATCGCCGGTTCAAGGCGGTCGCCGACAGCCAGGACGTCGTCGTGCGTCCATTCACCCGTCGTCTCGAGGTACGCCGGTCGCCCCGGGACGTGGCCCACCACCCCGCGACGGGCCAGAAGGTGCGTGCGGTGCGCTGGCTCGACGGCCTGGATGAGCGCGCGAGTGACGTAAGCCTGCCCGCGGGCGAACCACACGCTTACGAAACCGATTTCCACGGATCCAGCTTACCGTGCCCCGGGCCTTCGTCGGCCCCGCGGCTTCAAACAGAAGCGGCCAGCCGAGGCCAGCCGCCGCAGGAAACAAGTCGTTTTCAGGAGATCGAGTAGCCGAGCTTGGCTGCCACCGACTCGGCGATCGCCTTGAGAACCAGATCCTTCTTGGCCCACTTCACGGCCTTGGAGAGGGCGACGGTGGCCTCCTCGCCAAAACCCTCGCTGTGGGCGACGCAGGCGATCTTGATGAGGCTGGCGGTGTCGATCGCGCTGGCGATCGCCCGCTGGATGGCGCTGTGCACCTTCTCGCGCTTGCCGGCGAAGGCGAAGGTCGTGACCTTTTCGAGGTGGCGGAAGGTCAGCGTGGGAAGCGGAGCGACCACGATGCTCTTCGGCAAGTGGTATTCGGCGCCTCTGAAGGACAGGACCTGCGACTCCTGGCCGGGGTCGACCAGATAGGTCGCTCGACCCTTCTGGACGTCGACCGTGATGGACGTTGCGGCCCCGAGGTCGGGCCCGACCTGAACCTCCATGGTCAAGGCGGATGCCACGACGGTCTCGAGCACGGCCTGTGAGCCCTGGTCGGCCTTGGTCTTCTTCGCCATGATCTCGCGTCTCCCGGCCGCTCTGGTCGGCCTTAACTACGCATTAACTGCCACGGCTATTATGCCCGGTCGAGCAGTCATTCATTGTCAAATCTCTGTTAAAAGACCCGGGCTTAACCTTGGCTTACCCGGCCTCCCAGATCGACACCTGGATCTTAGGCACCCATTAACCAGCACGGAAAACCCCTCGGGCAAACCGTGCGTCCGGAGTGAGCGTTGAATGAAACGCCACCTGCTGTGCTGGGCTACGCAGCGGCTTGCCCGCACCGAAGGGGAGTTTCTGATGAGTCCCCCACCGTCTGCGCCGACACTCTCGAACGAAACGCCACCTGCTGTGCTGGGCTACGCAGCAGCTTGCCCGCAGCGGGGGGCGAGTTTGAGAGGGGCGAAGGGCCCCCCTGCAAGTCCCTGCCGGCGCAGCCGGAGAGAAGAGTTTCTTGTGAGAGCGATCCCTTGCCCGCACGGGAGAGCGGGAGCGCCTCTGGTCCGGCTTGACGGTCTCCCGGGCAGGAACTTCGATCCACTCTCGGGTGCGCCCGGGTCAGGCGGGCGCACCCGTGGCGAGACCATGGCATCATGGAGCCATGGATAACCTCGTCGCCCTCGGCCACCTGACTTCCGTCCCGACCGCCATCGCCCCGGATGTTCTCGAGTCCTTCGACAACCCCAATCCCGGACGCGACTACCGCATCGTCTTCGACTGCCCCGAGTTCACGTGCGTCTGTCCGGTGACGGGTCAGCCGGATTTTGCCCGCCTGACGATCTCGTACGTCCCGGATCGGCGCTGCGTCGAGCTGAAGAGCCTCAAGCTCTACCTCATGAGCTTCCGCAACGCCGGGGCGTTCCACGAAGCGGTCACCAACCGGATCGTCGACGACCTCGTGGCCTTGCTGGCTCCCCGAGCTCTCGAGGTGGTCGGGGCATTCAGCGTCCGAGGGGGCATCCAGACGACGGTGACAGCGAGCCACGGCGATCGGGCACTACTCGCAGGTTGATGGCGCGGGCGCACGGGCTCCGGGTGGGAGCGGGAGGGGCCCAGCGAGCCACAGATCGAGGGCGCCTGAAGGACGGCCTGGCAGTTACAAAGCTTCATAGCAAAGGTTGTGAAATCGGACTGAAACTTGGCCAGGACGGGCAATGACCACTGGTCAACCAGGCCGAAATCGTGTTACGATTATCCCGGCTCAAGTACTAGTTCCTTTTCCTCGTGGAGCCGTTTTTCGGGAGGTCGTGCGCATGCCTACCAGCACCATCGACAGGGCACCCCACATTGAGCTCGAGCCCGTTCTGCTGCCACCGGATGTGTTGGCGCGGGTCGGGTATGACGTCCCGCCGGGTCGTCGCCAGCGCAAGCCGGCGGAACGCCTGCCAAGGGAGCTCCGCGAGACGCGGCGCCAGATGACTTACCACTGGTTCTGACGAGCCGACAGGCTTATCTTGCAGGGGCGGCTTAGAGCCGCCCTTTGCGCTTTTGAAGCTGAGCCCCCCCAAGAGACTTCCCGTAGATCCGATGGACAAGCTTGCCCTCGGCCACATGGAACTTACAGGACTGGACTGTTTCGTTGACCTGATCCCGGCTTACGTCCGCGCCCCCTCGCCGCACGAACGGAAGTACGCTTCGGCTTCTCGCGGGCGCGCTCGGGTCCAAGTCAACCGAAAGTCGGTCTAAACGCCGTCTCCTCGATCCCGGAGGGTCGCCCGGCCGCTGGCCTCGGGCAGCTGTCCCTCCGGTTAGGTAGGCCGTCTACGCTCGAGGGAAAATGGTT
>JAJYIO010000427.1 GCA_021790035.1 bacterium
GTCGGCCAGGAGCTCGAGCTCGTCTCCCGTCTTGACCTCGAGGCGCTGATCCAGGCTACCCCTCGCGATGCGGCTGGCGTGATCGGCCAGCATCCGGATCGGGTCCGTGATCGTACGGCTCAGCATCGTGGCCACCACGGCTGCCAGGACGGCAGCCACCAGGGAGAGGACCAGGATGAACACCTGGACCTTGAACGTGAGGGCTGCCAGGGGAGCGGCGGGCTCGCCGATGAAGAGCAGACCGACGAATTCGTCGAAATCGCCCGTCAGGGGAGCGAAGGCGGCCAGATGCTCCTGGTGATCGATCTCGAGCGTGCGCTTGACGACGTCGCGAGAATCCCTGACCTCGCTCACGATGGCCTGCGGCACGGCGCCCGTGAGACGGTGCCCGTCGCGAGTGCGAATCGTCTGCGCCAGCCAGGTGGACTGCCGGGAGTCGCCCACGGCGATCCCGACCTCGAGACCGGTGATGCGCTTGAGCTGGTTGACGAACGACTGATCGAGCCGGGAGCCGACCATGGCCGCTCCCACGATACGATTGCCGTCACGGATGGGCGCGATGCCACGAACCGCAAGTCCGCCGTCGCCCAGGGGCTCGACGCCATCGGCGGTCTCGCCGACCAGAGCCAGCTGCATACCGGAGCTCGGGGGATCGGGCACGAATACGCTCCCGTCCGGACCGAAACCATGCTGAGCCAGCAGGCGGCCGTCGGCATTCCAGATCTTGAAGACCTCGCCCTTGCCCAGGATACCGATGACGTTGGCGAGCTTGGACGGGTCGCTCTCCCCGCCGGACTCGGCGAACTTGACGACCTCGGGATGGTCCGCGAACATCTCGGCCGACTTGAGCGCGTCGTCCTCGAAATACGAGAACGTGCGCATGGTCACGGCGACGTCGTTGTCGAGGCGTTTGAAGGCCTCGGCCTGTATACCCCGGGTCGTCATGACGGTCGCGACGGACGCCACCAGGAAGAGGAGGCTGACGCAGACCACCGTGAACGTGACGGCGAGCTTGACGGCAAGGGTGGCGCGGAGCTGGAGGGGCGGTACCACTTGCATGGCCTGCGTACCTCCTTTCTCCGGTTGGCAGCGCTCCTGGGGGTCCTCGGTGGCTCTCTGCGCAACGGATACGCAGGTACACCGAAGGGGAACGCGCCGAGGGTGTTATGGCCAGGAGTGGGCCCAAACTGACGAGCGCTAACCTCCCTTTAACCGAAGCTCGTCTCAACTCTTGGCTTTGGCTGGGGTGCCCTCCTCGAGATGGCGGCATTCAGCCCAGATGCCATCCGAACGCGACGAGCCGGGGCATCGAGATCGACGTCTGATAAAATGCAAGGAACCGGCCGATTCTCGTCTTTGCGGCCGGATGCTGGAAATGAGTTCATGGAGTATCTCGACAACCTGCTGGCCGCCATCGGCCATACCCCCTTGCTTCGCCTCAACCGCGTGACCAGCGACCTGGCGTCGACCGTCCTGGCAAAGCTCGAGCCGCTCAACCCGGGCGGGAGCATCAAGGACCGGCCCGCGCTATCGATGGTAGAGGATGCCGAGCGTCGTGGACTGCTGCTGCCGGGCGGGACGATCGTCGAGCCGACCAGCGGCAATACCGGCGTGGGACTGGCGATCGCCGCGGCCATCAAGGGTTACAAGTGCATCTTCGTCATGCCCGACAAGATGAGCCAGGAGAAGCGCGATCTCCTGCGCGCCTATGGAGCGCAGGTCGTGATCACGCCCAGCACGGTGCCCCCGACTCACCCGGAGAGCTATTACTCGGTCGCAGCTCGGCTCACCCGGGAGATCCCGGGAGCCTTCTCGCCCAACCAGTTCGAAAATCCCAAGAACCCCGAGGCCCATTACCTGACGACTGGCCCGGAGATCTGGGCGCAGACCGATGGCAAGCTCGCCGCGTTCGTGGCTGGCGCCGGCACCGGTGGCACGGTCTCGGGGACGGCGAGATACCTCAAGGAGAAGAATCCCCACCTGCTGATCGTCGGAGCGGATCCCGAGGGCTCGATCTACTCGGGCGACACCCCTCGGCCCTACCAGCTCGAAGGCGTGGGCGAGGACTTCGTGCCGGCCTCGATGGACATGAGCACCGTCGATCGCTGGGAACGCGTTTCGGACCGCGAGGCTTTCTTGATGACCAGGCGTCTGGCCCGCGAGGAGGGACTCCTGGTCGGTGGCTCGTCCGGCATGGCGGTAGTGGCGGCGATCCGGGTCGCCCGGAACCTGCCGGAGGGTTCCATCGTCGTCGTCCTCTTGCCCGACTCCGGTCGCGGTTATCTGTCGAAGATCTTCAACGACGAGTGGATGGCCCAGCACGGATTCCTCGAAGACCGGCGCGAGGCGGCCCTCCCGTAACGAACCCTTTGATTCCAGCCCCTCGAAAGGAGTTCCCGATTCTTACCTCGTCCGACCTCGGATTCCAGACCCGCGCCATCCATGCGGGACAGGATGCCGATCCAACCACGGGCGCGACGATCGTACCCATCTACCAGACGTCGACGTTCACCCAGGAGGACGTCGGCGTTCACAAGGGATTCGACTACTCCCGCACGGCCAATCCCACGCGCCTTGCACTCGAACGTTGCCTGGCGTCCCTCGAGAATGCCCGGTACGGCCTCTGCTTCTCCTCTGGCATGGCAGCGGCCGATTGCACGCTCAAGCTGCTGTCGGCCGGCGATCACGTGGTGGCATCGGACGACGTCTACGGCGGGACCTACCGTCTGTTCGAGAAGGTCCTGCGGCGCTATGGCCTGACGTTCTCCTGGGTGGATGCCAGCTCGATCGACAACGTCGCGGCGGCCATCGGTCCCAACACGCGCATGATCTGGGCCGAGACCCCGACCAATCCCCTGCTCAAGCTCGTCGATCTCCGGGCCCTGGCGGATCTGGCCCGCGATCGCAAGGTACTGCTGGCGGTGGATAACACCTTCGCCTCGCCGTACCTGCAAAATCCCCTCGACCTCGGGGCCGATGTGGTCGTCCACAGCACGACCAAGTACATCGGGGGGCATTCGGACGTCGTCGGCGGTTTCGTCGCCACCAACCGCGAAGATCTATTTACGGATCTCAAGTTTCACCAGAACGCCAACGGTGCCGTGCCGTCGCCCTTCGACAGCTTCCTCGTGCTTCGCGGCGTCAAGACGCTCGCCGTGCGGATGCGCGAGCCCGAGAAAAACGCTCGAC
>JAJYIO010000011.1 GCA_021790035.1 bacterium
ATCTGGGCCGGCTCCATCGAACGCTCCGGCCGGCCAGGCCGCCGTGCCGGGGCGCGATCGAAGGTATCCCCGCGATCCAAGCCCTCTTTGCGCCCCTCGCCGGGTCGTGACCTTCTGGCGGGTCCATCTTCAGGCCAGGCCCTTCTGGCTGGCCCATCTCCGGGCCGTGACCTTCGAGCCGTCCCCTCGTCTCCGGGCCGTGACCTTCTGGCTGGCCCATCTCCGGGTCGTGACCTTCGTGCCGGCCCCTCGCCAGGCCGAGAGCTTCTGGCCGGCCCTTCTCCGGGCCGAGAAGTCCGCTTGGAAGATTCCGGACCGGTCGGGCGCTTCTTGCCCCGACCGTCGCTCGAGGGTCTTTTACCGCCTTGGTTCTTCATTCTTGCCGTCCGTTCCCGTGATTCCGACGCTGGTTCATGCCCGCCGCGCTCCATCGATTCCAGGGGATCGCTGGCGGGCTGCCTGGTGATCGGCCTGGCGATCCGCCCGGTGATCCGGGTAAGGTCCTGCCGGCGCGGCGCGGTCTGCGATCGCGAAGATCTGCTCCAGGCGTTCGGTGCGTCCGGAAGCGTGCAGATATCCGACAAGTGCTTCCAGTGCCGTGGCCAGCCGGTAGGTATCCTGGTCCACCGACCGGGGTGCAGAGACCTTCAGATTGCGCGCCCGTCGCACGAGGTCGCGCTCGAAGTCGCTCAACGCGGGTTCCACCGCCGCCAGGGCGGCAGCTTGGGCCTCGGCCCGAACCCGGGCCACGGCCATGCGATGACGATCGCTGGAGCTCAGTGGGGTGCCTAGCAGCTGCTCGCGGACATGCAGCTCGAAGACCGCATCACCGAGGTAGGCCAGCTCCCGAGGGTGGAGGCGATCGGGATCGGGCGAAGTGCTCAACGGGGCGCGGCTCCGGTGGCGAGTTCCCAGCGCGTCGCGCCGCCCGGCTGGTCCGCCAGGGTGATGCCCAGTTCGGAAAGCTGAGCGCGGATGCCGTCGGCCGTCGCAAAATCCCGGGCCTGCTTGGCGCGCGTGCGACGAGTCAGGAGGGCTTCGATCACCTGCGGGGCACTGGCCTGGCGGGCTTCCACGAGGTCGCCGTCCTCGAAACGAGCTGCGATCTCGCGAAGCTGATCCTCGATGCGGGAAACCGCGGCCAGGCGATCGCCCTCCGGTTCCGCCCGGGCCGTGAGGTCCAGGCCCAGCACGGCACCGAGTTCGCGGATCCTCGCCACGACGTGGCCCGCGCCGGCCCGGTCGGCGCCTTCGAGATCTCCCAGGCGGGCCCGGGCTTCCCAGAGCGAGGCCACGGCCCGCGGGGTGTTGAAGTCGTCGTCCATGGCCTCGGTGAAGGCCCGGTTCAGCTGCAGGATCTGCTCGGTGACGGCTGCCGTCGGGGCCGCGAGGGCTTCCTGGCGATCCGCCAGGGAGCGCTGGAGGCGCTTGAGCGCATTGTCTGCCGCCTCGAGCGGTTCGCTGGAGAAATCGCAGTCTTGCCGGTAGTGGGTCTGGAGCAGGAAATAGCGCACAGCCTGGGGATCGTAGCGATCGAGGAGCTGGCGAATGGTCGAGAAGTTGCCGAGCGACTTGCTCATCTTCTCGGCATCCACGTTGACGAAGCCGTTGTGGAGCCAGTAGTGCACGAAGGGCTCGTGCGTGCAGGCCTCGGACTGGGCGATCTCGTTCTCGTGGTGCGGGAAGATCAGGTCCATCCCCCCCGCGTGGATGTCGATCGTCTTGCCCAGCTTGTCGATGGCCATCGCCGAGCATTCGAGGTGCCATCCCGGCCTGCCTGCTCCCCACGGGCTGTCCCAGCTCGACTCCCCTGGCTTGGCCCCCTTCCAGAGCGCAAAATCCGCCGGGTTGTGCTTGGAGGGGTCGGGCTCATCGAGGCGCGTGCGCTGCGAGAGGTCCGCGAGGTCCCGGCCCGACAGCTTGCCGTACCGGGGGAAGGAGGCCACGTCGAAGTAGACCGTGCCGTCGTGGGTCGGATAGGCATTGCGGGAATGGACCAGGCAATCGACCAGGGAGAGCATCTGGCCGATGTGCTCGGTGGCCCTGGGATAGGAATGAGCGCGCAGGACCCCGAGCCGGTCCATGTCCGCGAAGTACTCACCCTCGTAGCGACGCGCCAGGTGGATGGGATCCTCCCCCAGCTCCCGGGCCCGGTTCAGGATCTTGTCGTCGACATCGGTGAAGTTCTGGACGTGATGGACGCGGTAGCCCGAAAACTCGAAATAACGACGCACGACATCCCAGGTGACATAACATCTGGCGTGGCCAAGGTGGCACAGGTCATAAACCGTCACGCCGCAGACGTACAGGCTGACCTCACCGGGCGACTGCGGCTGGAATGGCTCGACGCGCCGGGTCAGGTCATTGAAAACCCTCAACATACAGGCATTCTAGCAGATCGCCGAAACGGACTTTAAATATTATTATGGACAAATATGTCGGGGCTATGGGCCGCTCGCTGGCGGCTGCGCCAGATTCTTTCCTGACCGGAAGCGATCAGATCCGGAAGGTCTGGATGTGCTGGCGCTCGGACTCGCCAGCCACGACGGTCGTGATCTCGAAATGATCTGCCAGCCCGCTGCTGTGGATCTTGTTGCGAAGCAGGCTGTCGATCTGGAAGATGCCGGCGCTGTTGTTCATCGTGATCTCGACCCCGACGGGGGCCGTCTTGCCGGGTCCGATCGCCACCTTGTCGATCGCCGCCGCCGAGAGGGCATGGATGGACACCCGGCCGTGCTTGATGATGTTGCGCGACCGCCACTTGCTCATGTCCAGGGCATCGGCGATCTTGACCACCCCGGCTTCGGGCGTGAGGCACTTCTGCGAGTGGTTGTGTCCGATGATGGCGTGGAGGACCTCGCTCACGATGATGATCCGCTGGACCGGCTCGTAGATCCCCTCGAGGAATTCGGGCAGGGCGGCGTTGACGAGGAACAGCGAGTGGGCCTCGTGCCCGTCGCGGTGGGTCGTCATCCCCACGTCGTGCAACAGCCCCGCGAGTGTAACGACGACCTCTGCGTCGTTCGTCGTCAGGCCGTGATCCTGCACGATGCCCGGCACCACGCCGGCAGCCAGCAGGAGCCGGAAGATCTTGAGGGCGTTGTGGGCGACGATCTTGACGTGCGTGGGCCCGTGGTCGTTCACCCCGGCCCGGACCGAGTTCGTCACCGACATCCCCCAGAGTCGCTCGATTTGCCCGCCGCGTTCGATCCGCTCGAGGATCTGGGTGAGCCTGGCGTTGTCGTGGGCTGGAAGGATCATGGGCTGGTATTTCATACCCACTCGTACCGCGCATGGCAAGCCATCCGGCTCGAGATCGAGCTGCCGAGGGTCGAGCCAGGCCCGATTTTCCTCGGCCAATCGGTCCAAACGGTTCGCCAGCGGCTGGAGCTATCTACTGACTGTCTTGCGCCTCGTCCAAGGCTCGAGACGCGATCCCTCGATCCCTGGCTAACATCGTCGCGCAGCCCGTAGACCCGATGGCCTCGACCGGCGTCACGTCCGCGCTCTCGACACCCAGAATACCTGACTCCCTGCTGTTGTCCCGCAGCTCCGAGACGATCCCTGTCGTGTCCGCGCCCTGGCTCTGGAAGAACCGGGCGTAGCCGTCGTTCGGCGGCGCGTTCCCCGGAATGAACGCTCGCGGACCCGTTCCGGATCGGGTCGCGGAAACCTCCGGGGCTCGAGCCGACCGGGCCAGCTCAAGGTGTGCCATTTCTTGAGAGGTGTCCTGATGCGCGTTTTCCCTCGTGGCGCCATCGCTGCGTGGCTGGCGCTCGGCTTGCTGGTCGGCTGTTCTCGGTCGCCAGCTGCGAGCCCGGGTGTCACGGTTCCCGTCAACCCGGCTCTCAACACCAACCTCCCTTCCGATGTCGGCGGTCCGACCAACACCGGCAGTGGCGGCGGCACCCAGCCGTCCCAGGCAGTGGCTCCTGTCGCCGTCGGGTTGGCCGCCGGCGCTCCCGTTCCCCTGATTCCGTTCGTCTCGTACATCAACGGCGACTACAAGCTGTTCGTCTACGATCCGACGATCAACGACAACTACGCCCTGCCCGGTGCGGGCGACGGCATCCACAACCCGCAGGTCTTCAGCGGCAACCGCATCGTGTTCGATCGCAACGACGGCGACCATGTTCACCACATCTACTTCTACGACGTCGTGGCCGAGCTGGTGGCGACGTTCAACGACGTCAACGGTCTGGGCGACGTGCGCAAGCCGTCGATCAGCTACGACGGCACGGTGATGACGTTCCTGCTCAACCAGAGCCGCGCCATGATCTGGATCAACGGCGTGGTGGCCGACATCGCCAAGATCAACACGGTGGCCGAGGTCAACGGGACGTTCGTGACGTGGCTGCGGCTGTCTTGCGACGGTCACTGGATCGTGTTCACGACCTCCGATGGTGGCCTGTACCTGTATGACGTCGTCAACCCGATGGTCAACCAGATCACGGCGGCGCGGGATGTGGGCGACGGGTTCGCGACGCATCCGGCCATCAGCCCGGACGGTACTCAGATCGCCTGGGAGAGCGACGGTCAGGTCTTCCGGTACGATCGCGTGACGAGCCTGGTCGATCCGATGCCGTTCCTGAACACGGCGTTCAACGCTCAAGACACGTTCATCGGCGTCACCGACCCGTTGTGGGAGTGCTTCGACAACGCCCACATCCTCGCCGAGGTGGATACCTTCGGTCCTCCGCTGACGGGCGGCGAGGGCTTCCTCAACACCCTGGCGCCGGTCTTCGCGCACGTCAACGGGAACGCGCCGGTGAACTTCATCTGCGACATGGACACGATGAGCAACCTGCGGATGACGGCCACCGCTCAGACGAACGGCCTGCCGGTCACCGGCTTCGCCGTCATCCACAGCAGCGTGAACGACATCATCGAGCCGCTCGAGGTCATGCGGGTCGTCTCCTACAACTGGATCACAGAGACCGTCCAGACCCTGACCGTCCTCAACAGCGTGCTGGGTATCGGAGACAACCAGATCTCGGATGTTTCCGGGGTGCACTAGCCCGCAACTTCGATCTTCCCCCGAACTCTCTTTGGCCAAGGGCAAGCTGCGTAGCCCGGCTCTGACGGTGGCCCAGTTTTCACATCGCAGGATGCCGTCTGCGAGCCGGCTGGCCGTACCAGGATAAAGCATCAGGCCTCGGGCTCCCGCGTGTGCCCGTAGAGATCACCCTTCCCCCTGATAACCTGTTGATTCGGGGCGCCCTTTCGAGGGTGCCCCTTTTGCATTCACCCGGCTGGCCCGCAAGAAGCCCGGGCCAGTCGCTTGCCGGTACCGCGGCGTTACGCGTGCTTCATCATGACGCCGTGCAGGCGATCTGCGATGTCCTCCGCGCTGTCGATCGCTTTCTCGACCACGTCGTACACTTCCTTCCAGCGGATGACGTCGATGGGGTCGGTGGCACTCTCGAAGAGCTTCTCGAGGGCTGCACGGAAGAGCTGGTCGCCTTCGTTCTCGAGGCGATTGATCTCGACGCAGCGTTCGGCGATCTCCCCGGAGCGCTTGCGATCCCGGAGGAGTGCAACGGCGTGGGCGACCTCTTCGCAGGCGCGCACCAGGATCCGCACGAGGCCGATCAGCATGGGGGTGGGTTCGTCGATGTGGTAGATGAGCAGGTGATCGGCAACTTCCTCGATGCCGTCGACGATATCGTCGAGCACCATGGCCAGGTTGTGGAGATCCTCCCGGTCGAGCGGCGTGATGAAGGATCGGTTGAGCCGTTCGAAGAGCATGTGGGCGATGCGGTCGCCCTCGTGCTCCATCTCCCTGACGCGGCGAAACTTGGCGTCGAGGTCCCGGTAGTCCTCGACCATGTCGCGCAAGGCCCGGGCAGTGTCCTGGGCGTTGTTGGCCGCGGCCTCGAGGAGGTCGAAGAATGGCTCCGAGCGACGGGAGAGATTGAGCATGACAGGTCTCAGGCTAGCACATGGCGGGCCGGCTCGGGGCCGCAGGTCTTCTCGGGCGCCCTCGGGTCATGCTTCAAGATGCCGACGCCAGAGGAACCCCGAAGGGCGGCCGCTGCACGCCGCTGGCCCAGTATGGCCCCGTGCGCACGGTCAGGGTCTGGCGAATGGCGCGGATGATGCTCGGAAGCACGTATCCTTGACCCCAGGTGACGAACCAGCCCGGGAGCCATCCGAATCCCGGATCGACGCGGGCCGAATAGAAGACGAGGCAGTGGTGGTCGTCGAGTGGTTCTGCCTGCATCCGGCCCTCGTAGATTCGCATGGAGCCCGCCGTCCGGCGCCACCGGAAGGCGAAGTGGTCGGGATCCAGCCGGGTGAGGGTAGTGACGGTGCGCCACGGCAACGGCCAGGGGGTGCGAAGGCAGAACGTGGCCTCGACCACCTGATCGGTCTCTGGTTCGACGTGCACCGAGTCGATCGAGTCGTAGATGCGCGCGTAGTTCTTGAAATCGGTGGTCAGCCGGTACACGTCGGCCGCGCTGGCGTCGACCTCGCCGATGCTCGTCACCGTCTTGATGGGAGACGTGCCGGGTTCGACCCGGACCAGGATGTCTCCGTTCTCGAGGCGCCGGAGCTGGCGCCCGGTGAGGACATCAGGGGCAACCGAAGGGGATGGCGTGGCGTCGGCGCTGCCGGGACAGGGACTGACAAGAGGTGCGAACGTGAATGCACAAATAAGGAGCAATCGAATGGAGTTTATGGCCATCGCGGCATTCTACCCCCCGAACGACCTGGCTGTCTCGATCCGCAGGTATGGCTGCAAGGCGCTGTACTCGATCCATGTACCCTGAAAATCGAAATCGGTTGCGGATCTTGGCCACCGAGACAGGTTCTTCGCCCGACGGGACGATGAAATCGGCCATGTTTCGGCTGCATATGAACCGGCAGAATTGACATGGTTACGTACATTCTGCCGCCAGGGCGGTGGCGGGGAGGGGGCGATGCCATCGTCCGGGACTCCCGGGTGGAGCGGGAACTCCCCGCGTTAGGGGAACCCCCGGTACCATGGGGTCATGGATGCGGATTCTCTGGAGATCCTCGAATGGCCGGCGGTCCTGGAGGCCCTGGCTGGGTGCGCCGCGACGGCGCAGGGGCGAGATCGGTGTCTCGACGCCGCGATATTCGTCGATCTGCGCGACGTGGCCGGCGAGCTCGAGGTGACGCGCCAGGCTCGCGATCTTCTCATCGCGACCTCCGGTTTCCCGCTGGGACAGATCCATGACCTGCGCCCCGCCTTGCGTCGGGCGGCGCAGGGCGGTTGCCTCGATGCCACTCAGCTGGGCGAGATCGCCGACACCCTCGAGGCGGCCGGCCGCATGCGGCGCTTCCTGATGGGACTCGCGGACTCCTACCCCTTGCTCGCCGAGATCGCAGAACCGCTGTCCGAACTCGGCGACGTGGTGCGCGAGATTCGCCGTTGCATCGATCCCGGAGCAGCCGAGGTGAAAGACGCAGCCTCGGTGGAGCTGCGAGCGATCCGGGTACGGATCGCGACCCTGTCGGCGCGCATCAAGCAGCAGGTCCAGTCCATGCTGGCCTCGTACGCCGAGGTTCTGCAGGACGCCATCGTGACGGTGCGGGGGGAGCGCTACGTCCTGCCGGTCAAGGCCCAGTTCAAGAGCAAGGTGCCGGGGTTGATCCACGACCAATCCGCATCCGGCCAGACCCTGTTCATCGAACCCATGGCCCTGGTGGCCCTCAACAACGATCTGCAGCAGGCTCGCCTCGACGAGCGCGATGAGGTCCAGCGCATTCTCGAAGCCCTCAGCGCCCAGGTGTCCGAGCGTTCGGTCGAGCTCAAGGCGACGGCCGATGGCCTTTCCGACATCGATTTCGTTTCGGCGCGGGCCCTCCTGTCGGAGCGATGGAACGGCCATCCGCCCGCGCTGGAACCCGATTGCCCCCCCCAGCTGTTCCAGGCACGTCACCCGCTCCTGGTCGAGGCGGCCCTGGCGGATCCCGGCAAACGCTCGGTCATACCGATCGACCTCGCGTGCCGGAGCTCCGTGATCTTGCTCTCGGGACCCAACACCGGCGGAAAGACGGTTGCCCTCGGGACGCTGGGCCTTTGCGTGCTGGCGGCTCAAGCCGGCATCCATCCTCCGGTCGGGCCGTCCTCGGTAATGTCCGTCTACGAGCGCGTGTTCGCTGATATTGGTGATCCGCAGAGCCTCGAGCAGAGCCTTTCGACCTTCAGCGGTCACGTGCGGAAGCTGGTCACGATGCTCGGTCGGACGGGGCCGGGTAGTCTCGTGCTTCTCGACGAGCTCGGGGCTGGCACCGATCCGGCCGAGGGCTCGGCGCTCGGTCGCGTCGTCATCGAGGAATTGCTCGCCCGCAGGTGCCACCTCATCGCGACGACCCATCTGGCCGACCTCAAGCTGATGGCCCACGAGCTCGCCGGCGTGACGAACGCCAGCATGGAGTTCGACGCCCGGACGCGAACACCCACCTTCCGGGTGCTGATGGGCGTTCCCGGTTACTCCAACGCCATCGCAACCGCCCGTCGCTACGGCTTTCCGGAGCAGCTCGCCGACCGGGCCGAGGCGTGGCTCGCAGCCGGGCGCGACGACTCGAGCCGACTCCTGGCCGAGCTGACCAGGGAGCGCCACGAGACCCAGGCGCTGCGCCTGGCAGCCGAGCGCGCCCGGGAAGAAGCCGAGCGAGAGCGACAGGAATACGAGCGGCTGCGGGCCGGGTGGAAGGGCGAGCTCTCTCGCCTCAAACGTGAAGCCGATCGCGAGCTCGGCGCGGCGCTGAATGCGGCGCGCGACGAGGTCAGGGCGATCATCGCCGAGCTGAAGGGCAACCGTACGGGCCCCTCGGCGCAGCGGGCTGCCGGCCGCCTGCGGGGCCTCGAGGAGAGGACGCGCAAGCCATCCGAGCCGGTTGACTCTGCTGCCGCGGTGACGCACCTGGCGGTCGGCGATGCGGTCCATGTTCCGCGGCTTGGCCTGTCCGGCGTTCTCCTGTCCCTGCCCGATTCCTCGGGCGAGGTCGTGATCCGATCCGGTGTCCTGAAGGTCACAGCTCGGGTCTCGGATATCCGGCCGGCCGATCCTCGGGCGCCGGATGTCCCCAAGGTGCCTCGACAGAAGGGAGCACCCCGCCCGGTCCCTCACGTCGCCAAGGATCGGCTTTCCGGTGGTTCTGCGCTCGATCCCACGGTTTTGCGCCTGCCTGGACTCGAGCTGGACCTGAGGGGGCTGCAAGTCCACGAAGCTCTCCCGGAGGTCGAGCGCTTTCTTGACGACGGTCTGAGATCCGGGCTCGAGGCCGTGGTCTTGATCCACGGGGCGGGCACCGGGGCCCTGCGCCGGGCGGTGCGCGAGTATCTCGAGGATTCGCCGTACGTTCGATCCTTCCGACCTGGAGGGCACGGGGAAGGTGGCGACGGCGTCACCGTCGTGCAGCTTGCCGGTTGAACTGCGGCCAGGACCTCCCGACCGCATCCGGTGAAGAAGACGCTGAATGGCAGAGGTGCGGGGGCCCTGCGGCGGTCAGGCATTACTCTCCAGACCCGCGATCCCGGTCGGCGGACGGGGTTTGGAAGTTTAAATCATCCTTACTTGCTCCTTAAATCGTTCTTAACTGCTATCCGACAAGATAACCACGGCTGGCTCGATAAGATCAGCAACGGAGCGCGGCATCGAGTCGAGCCGAAGCTTTCAGTTCCGAGGAGTGGAGAGCGCAACATGGCTAGCGTGGTCGGCTACATCTGGATCAACCCGCAGGAGACCGGCGTCGATGCCCGTGTCACTGCGGACCAGGAGGCCATTCAGGCCTACTGCGCCGCCAATGGCTTGTCGCTTTCCGACTTCCGGATCGAGGCCGGCACTCCGGGCGCCGCTCTGGATCGTCCCGTGATGAAGGAGCTCCTGGCTGAGGAGGGTTCGACTCTCATCGTGACGAGCCTCATCAGCCTCGGGCGCCGCTTTCACGATGTGGCCACGGTCCTGTCGGAACTCAATCATCGCCAGATGCGCCTCATCTCGGTCGAGGAGAACGTCGACACCGGTCGTCCCGAAGGGATGCAGCTCCTCAAGGTCTTCATCACGATCCCGCAGGTGGCCTGCTGGATTCGCGCCCCCAGGGAGATCCCGCAGAGCAAGGTGTACGTCCGGGCTCGGGAGGTTCTGCACAACGGCGGCACGTGCCCGTACGGCTACACGCTCGACGAGGCGAGCAACCAGTTCGTGATCGATTCCGTAGAGGCCCAGGTGGTCCAGCGCATCTTCCGCGAGCGTTCTGCCGGCCGGAGCCTGCGTCAGATCGCAGGCGATCTGACCCGCGACGGCGTTGCGACCAAGCGCGGCGGGCGCTGGCAGGCCAACACGGTCAAGACGATCCTCGAGAACGTCTTCTATACCGGCGATTACCAGTGCCAGGCCAAGCTCTACGAGAACGACCACGAGGCGATCATTTCCCGGCAGCAGTTCGCCGAGGTCAACTCGGCCCCGGAGATCGTCCAGGTCGTCTGACCCGAACGCATACATTCCGCGTAAGATGGCGCTCCTTGTTGGTGCCGGGTTTCTACCCCGTGAAATGTTCGTTGCGTTGCTAAAGGCAGGCGAGCACCCCGGGCATAAGAAACACTGGCTCTTCCATACGGGCTCGGCAGGAGTACAGCTCTCGCCGGCCATCGGGGAATGAGCCGCGGCCGCTGGTAATTCCAGCTCTAGGGAAGGAGGACCCCCCGTGCGCCATCTGTTTGGCCATGGCCTGGTCCTGTCGGGCTCCGCTCTGCTGGCATTGAGTATCGCCACGGGAGCAGGGGCGGCGACAGTCACCACTGACAGCCATGGAATCCGACACGAGACCATCACGGTAGGACCGGTCCAGGCACCCGAGACGGTGTCGGGACGCTCGGGAACGGGCACGTACTTCTACACGTACTCGTACATCAACGCCCGAGACGCGATCAACGCCATGCTCGAGACGGCTCACATGAGCACGGCTTACACCGGCGATGTGACGAACCTCGTCGCGGACGTCAAGGGAGGGGCTTCGTCTCTCCAGAGCCTGTCCAACGCCATTCTGGGACCCAACGGTGTCGGCGACTCGAGCCTCCCGGCCGGGTTCTTCGGCAACGACCGCGGGACCTGGCAGAGCATGGGCATGGACTCGGGCAGCTGGCAGACTCGCTACAACGACGCCGTGCGCGCCATGGGCGGTGCTTGCGGCGGAATCAACGACCAGGGTTCCGCCGAGTCGTGCATCCAAAGTGAACTCAACTCCGGCAATCTCGGGAGCTGGAACTACCAGAGCATCGCCAATGCCATCGGGTGGAACTTCAGCAAGGCCTCCTGGACGAGCCCCGAGGATGACTACCTGCGCGGTATCGAGGGCGGCGGGCCGCCCCACTTCGTGCCGTCGCTCGTCCCCAGCCCCGGCCAGGGCCTGGAGTTCGGTATCGCCTTCGCTGGTGATGGAAGCAGCGCATGGAGTGGGCCTAACCCCGGACAGACCTACGTCGCATCGGCGTTCTTCCTCTCGCAGGCTCAGCGGTGGGTCAATGCCGAGGCCACGCTCGCGGCGCTGGGGGCAGGCAACCTCGCAGCCGAGGCCCTGAACTTTGCCCGGGACGACGCGGGTATCCTCTCCGATTACGGCGACCCGCTGGTCCTCGACCTCAACCACAACGGGATCGTCGACGTTACCGGTCGGTCGTCGGCTGTCGTCCGCGCCCGCAAGAACATGGGCTTCGTCAAGACCGGATCCGTTCGCTTCGACCTGTACGACACGGGGCCGCTCCAGATGGAGTGGATCAAGAACGGCGACGGCTTCCTGGTGGATGCCACCAAGGCCAAGGAGGCGATCGCCCAGGGGCAGCCTCTCAACGGCCGCGATCTGATGGGCGACGCCGAGGGCGCACCGGGTGGGTTCGCCAAGCTGGCTTCGTACGATCATCAGCACGCCGGCAAGATCGTCGGTCCCGATCTCGATCGCCTGGCGGTCTGGATCAACAAGGCTGGCGACGGCCGGTATCACTCGGGCGAACTCTACTCGATGAAGCAGCTCGGCATCACCGAGATCGACTATCGGTCGCACTTCAAGTACGACAAGGACCACGAGCCGCTGGAGCAGGCTGGCTTCGTCCAGCACGGAAAGCGCTACACGGTGCAGGAGGTGTGGTTCGCCTTCGAGCCTCAGCACCTGGCCTCGAAGGGAGGTTACTAAGATGCGCCGCTGGATGACAGTTGTTGCGATGACGTGCGCCGGGGCGATGGCGCTGGCTTTGCCAGCGCTTGCCGGGCCGGCTGCGCCGAGCGCACCCGATGGTGGTTCCGACTACGTTCTCGAAGCTGGGCCGGCGGTTCAGCATGCCTGGAACCCAGGTGCTGCCGGTCCGGGCAGCGGTCTGGCCCAGAGCTCCGCGATGGGGCAGTCCGAGGCCTTCTCTAGCGGCGCCAGTGCCGGCAAGGGCTCCCTGTCTGCCGCCTACAACGTGGTAAAGGCGCGCAAGGAAGCCCAGACCCACCACGCCAAGCATGGCAAGCGGCGCGTGGGTGGCAGCTCGGGCGGCTCGGGCGGTGGGCTCAACTGGAAGAGCCTCTACGACGCTCTGAATGGCGGCGCACTGTACTTTGCCAGGAAGGCCGGCGACGACCCGTTCCTCGAGCTGAGCCAGGGCTCCCAGGGTCAGATCAATGTCACGATGCTGAAGTGGCACGGCAGCCAGTTCTCGATCTCGGATGCCAATCCGTCGATCTCGGACGACCGCAAGACCTTCACGATCACCTCCTTTGACTCGAGTTCCGTGACCTTGGGTGCGACGTGGTCCGAGAAACGCGACGACGGTCGCGTGAAGTCCGGGAGTGGTTCGCTCATCGGTGGCCCGCGCGACGAGTTCGGCGGAGACCATGACGGCCGCGGCGACCATGACGGCGGCGGCGACCATGACGGCGGCGGCGACCACGATGGCGGCGGAGACCATGGAGGTGGCCAACATTTTGGTGGCGGCCAACCTCACAACGGCGGCAATCCTTTGAATGGCGGCCAGGACAACGACCGCGGCAAACCGAACAAGGGCGCCCCGGGCAAGTCTGGCGGCCGAGTTAGAGGCGGTTTCAACTACCACCACTGATCGTCAGACACCTTCCGCCTGGCTCCCTTCGGAGCCAGGCGGCTTCTTTGGTTCCCGGTTTGCGGGTTGTGAAGGTTTTCCTTCAAGGGCCGCCCGCTGGCCGGGCGACGGGTATAAGGTAAGCGACTCCCGAGGTCCGTAGGTCGGGCCTCGGCGCTGGTAGATTGGCCTGCAGGAAGGGGAGCCCATGCATCGCTACCTCGCGCGTGGTGCCGTTGCAAGTGTGGTGATCGGCCTGGCCTTGAGCTTTGCCCCGCTGGCTCGCGCAGCCATCACCGTGGACAGCCATGGCATCCGCCACGAGACGGTCACGGTGGGGCCGGTGCAGGTGCCCGAGACGGTATCCGGGCGGGCAGGGACGGGCACCTATTTCTACACGTACTCGTACATCAATGCTCGCGACGCCATCAACGCGATGCTCGAGACGGCGCACATGAGCACCTCCGTCGCGGTCGAGCAATCCGACGTCACCAATCTCGTTTCCGACGTGAAGAACGGCGCGACCACGCTTGCGGCCCTGTCGAGCATGATCCTCGGGCCCAACGGAGTCGGGGACTCGAGTCTTCCCGCCGGGTTTCACGGCCACGATCCCGGCGTCTGGCACGATATGGGCTTTTACTCCGACGACTGGAGTTCACGCTGCAGTGCCGCCGAGCATGCGATGGGCGGCGGCTATACGGGAGGCGACAACCTGGGGGCGGCAGAGGCCTATGTGCAGGCCGATGTCGACAATGGATCCTTGCCCACCTGGAATTCCGACAATCTGGTGAACAGCCACGGTGGCGTCGACTGGTACGTCTGGGATTGGAGCAAGAGCGGCTCGGAGGACTCGTTCCTCAAGAGCTTCAATTTCGGTCCCTTTGCGCCCCACCTGGTCGGCGTATTCGTCCCGGCGCCAGGGCAGCCTCCGTATGTGTACGAGCATGAGAGCGATCAGCACGTTTACAACGGTCCCGATCTGGCCTGCACCTACATCGCATCGTCGTTCTTCCTGTCGCAGACGCAGCGGTGGCTCGACACCCAGAGCGAGCTCGCCAACCTCGGGGCGGGCAATCTTTCGACCCAGGCGTTCAGTTTCGCTCGTGACGACGCCGGGATTCTGTCCGACTTCGGCGATCCGCTGGTACTCGACCTCAACCATGACCACATCATCGACGTGACGGGGCGCTCCTCGGCGGTCATTCGTGCCCGCCGAAACATGCCCTTCGTTCGCGCCGGATCGGTCCGGTTCGACATGTACGGGGCCGGGGACCAGCGGATGGAGTGGATCCGCAAGGGAGACGGCTTCCTGGTGGATGCCCGACGGGTCAAGGAGGCGATCGCCGCGGGCCGGCCGTTCAACGGTCGCGACCTCATGGGGGACGCCGAGGGCATGCCGGGCGGTTTCAACAAGCTGGCCACCTTCGACCATCAGCACGCCGGCAAGATCGTCGGCCCGGATCTCGATCGTCTGATGGTCTGGGTCAACAAGGCGGGCGACGGCCAGTATCATCCCGGGGAGCTCTACACGCTCAAGCAGCTCGGCATCACCGAGATCGATTACCGTCCGCACTTCGTCTACGATCAGGCCCACGAGCCTCTGGAGCAGGCCAGCTTCGTGCAGCATGGCAAGCGGTACACCGTGCAGGAGGTTTGGTTTGCCTTCCAGCCCAAGCATCTGGCATACCGGCCGCGGCGCTGACGTGCGTCGCCGGGCTGGACTCTTCGCACTGGCGTGGGTCGGGATGCTTCTGGCATCCCGGCCCTCTCTGGCATTCGCGAGTCAGCAGGCGACGCTCTCGGTCACGATTCCCCCGCCCACGATCGCCACGGGCCAGCTCAAAGGCAAGTCTGGCATCTGGGTGACCGAGCTCGAGAGCGCCACGCCTTCTGCCGGCGGTACCATCCCGGCGCGCTACTATTTCGTCCCCGAGGCTTCGGTGCAGCGGGTTCGCGAGCGCACCCTGTTGAGCTCCCAGGTGCTGAGCGTGATCCAGGAGAAGCGGATTCTCGATCAGTTCCTCGAGCGCGACCTTGGCGTACCGATCGTGTCGCGGCAGGTCGAACACCGGCAGGACATTAGCATGCACCGCCTGCCGACGGGCAAGCTGGCGCAGCATGTGCAGCGCCAGGTCGTCCTGGTCAAGACGACGGCGACGCCCTATGTCGCGATGCGGATCGTCAAATTCGAGACGCGGACCGAGACGACGGCTCGCAACGTCTACCGGGTCCACTCGATCGTGTCCTGGCTCGATCCGGCCACGGGCAAGGTCGAGTCGCTGACGCGGGATACCTTCGACGGGCCGATCGTCGAGAAGAGCTACAGCCCCTGGGTCAAGGGTGAGGCCAAGCTCAAGGAGGGCGCGGGAAAGCTGGTCTCGCGATCCGAACGCGTTCTTTCCGCTAGCGACTGACCCTCGCAACCCCGGAACCTCGCCGAGTCAAGGCGGCTGGCACCGAGGCCCGCGTCAGAGTAACTTGCCGATGTCGGTGCGGAAGTTCTGGTTGATGCTCTGCTCGGTGTCGCCCGGCGGACCAATGAACTTGTCCCGGATGAAGCCCTTGCGGTCGATGATGAAGGTCGTCGGGATCCCGCGGATACCACCGTATGCATCGGCCACCTGCTCGTCGCCCACGAGGATGGGATAGTCGAGCTTGACCTTGTGCTCCCTGCGGAAGTCCGTGAGGAAGGGCGGCACGGCGCTCTTGGGATTCTCGTCGAGCGAGATTCCCAAGATGACGAATCCCTTCCTCTTGAGGCTGTCGTATATCCGCGAGAGAGTGGGAATCTCGTATC
>JAJYIO010000428.1 GCA_021790035.1 bacterium
GCGCAGGATGCTGCCCGCCGAGTCCGCGATGTAGAGGTTGCCGTTCGGACCGAACGCCAGCTGCTCGGGCGCGATGAGATCGTTGAAGGACAGCACGCCGTCGAAGAGATCGAGCGAGCTGTATCCCGTGATCCGACCGTTCTGGGTCTCGGCCAGGGTCGTCACCTGGCCATCTGGCGAGATCTTGCGGATGGTCGACGAGGTGGACCTGTCGCCAGAGGACGGGACGCCGTCGCCCACATAGAGCGTGCCGTCAGGGGCCAGGGCGAGGCCGCGGGGATTGTTGAAGAGGGCGGTGGCGGCCGGGCCATCCTCCATCCCGGGCAGGCCGTAGCCTGCGATGGTCGTGACCTGGCCCGCGGGCGTGATCTTGCGGATCCGGTTGTTACCGGCATCGGCCACGTAGACGTCGCCCCTGGCGTCGACCGCCAGGCCGTTCGGGGCGTTGAACTCGGCCGTCTGGCCCGGGCCGTCGGCAAAGCCGGCCTGGCCGGTGCCGGCGAGCGTCGTCAGGACGCCAGCTGGCGTGAGTTCGAGGATCGTGTTGCCACCCCAGTTGGAGATGAAGATGTCCCCCGTGGCGTCGGTCGCGACGTTGGCGGTATACAGGAGGTCCGCCGTGGCGGCTCCCGTGACGGGGCCCAGGGGGCCGCTCGGGGTGTACACCAGCGTACGGGTGGTGCCATCCGGGGCGATCGCCCGGATCGCGTTGTTGTAGAAATCCGCCGCCACCAGCGTGTCGTCCGGCAGCACCGCGAGACCCGCCAGTCCGTTGAACTGGGCCGTGGTGCCGGGACCGTCGGCCGTTCCCGAGCTGCCGCCGGCAAGCGTCGATACCGTCGCCGTTCCGGTCTGCACCTCGAGATCGACCTCGGTCGCGACGGTTCCAGACGAAGCCTGGACCACCGACCGGCCCGGGGCGACGGCCGTGACGACGCCGTTGCCATCGACCGTCACGCTCGATCCCGTGGCGACCTGCCAGGTCACCGGTGGCCCTGAAACCGGCGGGGTCTGCGGGTTGACGACGCCCGTCACGGTGAGGCCCGTGGTCGCACCCGGGACCAGGTGAAGGCCCCAGCCGTGCTGACTCACGACGAGCTGGTCCAGCGGGCTGAAGGGCAATCCGTTGCTGGCCAGGCCGTTGATCGAGACCACCAGGTTGCCCGGCTGCGCCCCTTGCGGAACGGTGACCACCAGCTTCTGGTCGCTGATGCGCTGGAAAGAGACGGCGATCGCGCCGCCGACCGAAACCTGGATCGGATCGCCGGTCGACGCGCCGAAGTGGGCACCCGTGATCGTGAGGAGGGCGCCGGCTCCCGCCGCCTGCGGCACGACCGCAAGGAGCTGCGGAGCCACCAGGGACAGGGCCAGGTCCGGCGCTTGCGTGCTCTTGCCCGAGGCGACCGTCACGCCCAGATCCGTCGCGTCGCCGAGGCCGGTCTTCGTGGCCACCAGCGTGAAGGATCCGGCCGGGACGTCCGACAGCGCGTAGTGTCCCGTCGGGTCGGTAAAGGCGATGTAACTCGAACCCGGGATGTAGACGGCGACGCCCTCGAGGTCTGTCACGGTAGGGGCATCGGGCGTCACCACCCGTCCGGCCAGCGAGCCCGTCGGCTCGAGCTGGAGGGTTCCGGTCTGGGCCGCGCTCCCGGGGCTAGCGACCGAGACCGCAGCCTTCCAGGCCTTCTGGCTCCCGGACTGGACGGCTTCGACGTTGTAGCTACCGGTCGCATCCACCGGGAGATCGAACCTGCCGGAGGAGTCCGTCGTGGCGGTCGCGATCGCCTCCGTCGTGCGGTAGGCCGAGGCGTTGCTGGCTACGAGTCCGCCGGCGTTGTTGGACACCAGCTGTGTGCTTCCCGCGGTGCTCTCGGCAAGGGGCGATCCGTCCGCCAGGTACGCCGTCACGTCGACCCCGGCGATGCCCTTCCCCGTGGCGTCGACCACGGTGCCCGTCAGGTCCGTCTGCGCGACCGACTGGGCGGCGTTGTTCGAGACGATGTGCCCGGCCATCGATGCAGTCAGCGAGTTGCATCCGGCAACCAGGGCGACCAGAAGGACCCCGAGGCCAGCTCGCCACATCGCAGACAAGTGTGCTTCCCCTCGACCGCTCGCCAGACGATGGCGACCGTGAGTCATGTACCCACGGTCGCCTGCGGTACGAGATCGGGCGGCTCGAGCCCGGGGTTCTTACAACGCGATGTGCGACTCGAGCATCTCCTCGAGCTCCACGTACACCTTGGGCATCTGGCTGGCCTGCTCCTCGACGGCCCTGGCCGAAAGCGTCTCGACGTTGTCGAGGTGCTGTTCCAGGCGGTCGAGCCGCGCCGCTGGTTCCTTGTGCCAGGACTCCATCTTGGTCTGGATGGCGGTGAGCTGCTTCTCCGCCTTGGCTTGCCACATGGCGGCGCGCAGGGCCCGCATGCGAATGGGGCTCAGGGCCAGCAGCCGCTGCTTGACCCTCTCGGAGCGTTCGGCCAGGTCTGGCTCGCGCCGGGCCAGCTCGTCGAGGAACGCTGCGATGATCTGGCGCCGGACGTGGGTCATCCCGCCTTCGAGGATGGCTCCGTGGGGGTGCCCCTCGCCGGCCTTGTCGAGGATGCACTCCATCTCGACGAAGACCTCGGGTAGCTTGCGCGCCGCGTCGGCGATTTCCTCGGGCGAGGCGTTCTCGATCCACGTGAGATGCCCGTCCGCCTTGCCGATGAGGAGCGTGGGATCCTCCATGTAACTCTCGAGCTTCCGCTTCATGTCGACCAGCGTCGAGTTCTTGTTTTCCTCCCAGATCGCCGCCCGCAAGGCCCGAAACTCCAGGCGGCTGAGCGCCAGGCGCCGTCGCATGACGCGATCGATCTGAGGAGCGATCATCGGATTTTTGGTCTTGAGCGCGTGAGCCACCAATCGGGTGATCCGGGAAGCCACCGCGGGCGGATCGTCCAGCAGCGCTGCCTTCTCGTCGGCAGTCAGGGTGATGGTCGGCTTGGGCGCCGCCAGTGTCTCTCGAGCCACTTTTGCCCCCTTTCGCATCGTGACGCCCATAGAGGATACTGCGAGCATGGGGTGCTGCCATTGGGCAACTTGGCCCGAGGCCTCTCAAGCGGCCGGGCCTCGTGCAAGCAGGTAAGAGGGCCTGCGAGCCCACGGGGATGAGCCGATGAGCCGCCTACCGT
>JAJYIO010000012.1 GCA_021790035.1 bacterium
CGATCTACCTTGAGTTCCTCGATGAGGCGCCTGAACCGCGCCGCGTCGGCCGGATCGGTCCGGTCGAAGGTACCCTCGAAGGCGGGAGCGATGAGCATGACTTGGATTCCTGACAGCGCCTCGGCGCGTGAGCGACGGAGGCATCCCAGCTAGTGGTCCATGTATACCCCGGCCAGATGGGAGAAGCGCCACGCAACCGCATTCGCCACCGGAAGAGCCAAACGGCGAAGAACCTTGCCCTCGGTCAGGGAGAGTCCGAGGGAACCTGCGGGCTCCCTACGGCAGCGCTGCGGCCGAGGTTCCCATGTGCAGGGCGTTGAGCAGGCTCAGGGAGATCGCCGGGACATAGGTGACCAGCCCCAGCACCAGCAGCGTCGCGATGAGGAACGGCACCGTCGACCGGTATAGCGCCAGGATCGGCTTGTTGAATCGGAACGACGCCACGAAGAGATTGAGGCCCATCGGTGGCAAGCTGTAGCCGATCTCGAGATTCATCAGGAACACGACCCCGAGCTGGTAAGGATTGATGTTATATCGAGCTGCGATGGGGAGAATGAGCGGCAGCACGACCAGAATGGCAGAAAAGACATCGAGGAGCGCCGCCACGATCAGCAAGAAGACGTTGAGCGCGATGAGGAAGGTGAGCGGGCTCCGGATGAACGGGCTGATCGCATGGAAGAGGTGATCCGGCACGTTCTCGAGGACCAGGAGATTGGTGAGCCCCAGGGCGGTCCCGATGATCACGAAGATCCCACCCACCAGCACCATGCTCTCGCGTACGACGCGGGGAATGTCGCGCACCAAGGACAGATCCTTGTAGGCGAAGACCTCGATCACGAAGACATAGAGCGCCACCACCACGGCCGCCTGATCGGCCGTGAAGATGCCGCCGTAGATCCCCCCGAAGATGATGAGCGGAATCGGGATCTCCCAGGCCGCGTCCTTGAGCGCCGCGAGGGCCGCTTTCGGTGCAAACGGGGTCCGCGCCACCTTGGCCCGGCTGCCGAGCCAGATGGAAAGCGCCACCGCGACGGAAAGGTCGAGGATGCCTGGAACCACGCCGGCGACGAAGAGCTTGTTGATATCCGTCTGGGCGATCACGCCGTAAATGATGATGGGCAAGGACGGCGGGAACAGCATGCCGCGGCTTCCCCCCGTCGTGAGAAGGCCGAGGGTGAAACGCTCCGGGTAGCCCTCCTTGACCAGGGCCGGCAGGAGGAGGCCGCCCAGCGCGATGATCGTGACTCCCGAAACGCCCGTGAACACGGTGAAGAAGGCGCAGGCGATCAGAGCCACCACGGCGATCCCGCCCGGAAGCCAGCCGACCAGGGCGCGGGTCAGGTTGACGAGGCGGGTACTGGTCTTGGCCTCGGCCATGAGGTAGCCGGCGAACGTGAACAGGGGAATGGCCAGGAACATCGGCTGCTCGGCGATCTTGACCATCTCCGAGTAGAGATTGGAGAAGCTATCGACCAGCGTCTGGTCCTGATGCAAGCCCGCGATGCCAAAACCGATCAGGGTGATGGCCGCGATGATGACGAACAGGGGCTCGCCCAGCAGCGTGAGCAGGCCGAGTCCGGCAGTCAGGACCCAGGTCATGGAGCGGTCCGCCCTTCTTGAACCGCAGCCGCCAGGGTGGGGGAATCACCAGGCCCTTTGGCACGGCCGAGGATGCCGTCTGCAGCCGCCAGGAGGAAGCGGAAGGTCATGACGGCGAATACCAGCACGAACACGGACTCGCCCTGCCAGCGCTGGATCGGGCCGACGATGTTCTCGCCCCCACCCTGCATCTCCTCCTGGAGGTACGGGAACGCGACGTACAGAAGGACACCGCAGACCCCCGCCGCGAACAGGTTGACGACGACGTCGACCCAGCGCCGGATGCTCGCGGGAAGAAGGCGGGCAAAGGCATCCATGTTGAGGTGGCGACCCGACCGGGTGGCCACCATCGCACCGATCATCCCGACCCACAACACCATCCAGCGCAGCGTGGGATCCGCCCACATGAAGCCACCCATGACGCTGTCGGGAACCGGAAGATGCAGGCGGTTGGCATTCTGCAACACGATGTTGAGCGTGCCGATGGAGATCATGGCCGCCAGCAGCACGATGAGCAGGCCCTGCTCGAGGTAACCGAGCAGCCGATCCAGCCCGTAAAAGGGCCGCAATACGGGGTGCCGGGCGGGTTCGGGGGCCACGGGGAGATCCATCTTTGGGGCAATGGAGCCCTCGGAAGCCGACATGCTCAAGGGTCGAAACCTTCGTCCTGAAAATGACCTACTGACGGTCAAGGTGTGTTCTTAGCGGCGACCGATGCCGGCCTTGACCGCGTTGAGGAGGGCTGCCGGGTAAAGCTTGCCGATGAGCGAGCGCTGGACCGCGACGGCATCCTGCTGGAGCTTGGCGCGATCCGCAGGCGAGATCGAGGTGACCTTGATGCCCTGGGCGCGCAAGGCGGCGATGGCCTCCTGGTTATCCTTGCGACCATCGACGACGATTTCCCGGCAGTACTTGGCGCCATCCTGACGCAATACGGCCTGGTCGGCCGGCGACAGCCTCTGCCAGGCGTTCTTGGTGACCAGGAGGGCCCCCATAGACTGCGTGAGGCGCAGGTTGAGCATGTACTTGACCTTGGAATTCCACTGGAGGGCCAGAAGGGCCTCGGGTGCGTTGTAAGCACCGTCGATCATGCCGGTCTCCAGGCTGGTGAGGACGTTGGTGATGGCCAGGGGCTGCGGAATGACCTTGAGCTGCTTGAAGATCGCCTCGGCGAGCCGATCGCCCTCCCACATCCACATCTTGACGCCCTGGAGATCGCTGAGCCGGTAGATGGGCTTGTTGGTGAAAAGATAGACCGGACCAACTTCGGCCCAGCCCAGAAGCTCGTAGCCCTTGCGATCGAACTGCTTGTCGAGGTAGCCCCCGATTTTGGCCGTGGCCCGATCGACATCGGTGTCATTCCGGTAGAGGAGCGGCAGTTCGAGGACACGCACCTCGGGATCGATGAGGCCGAGGCCCATGCCCGTGAGGGCAGCTCCCTGGAGCTCGCCGATGCGCATCTTGCGCACCTCGTCCGTCTCGTCTCCCATCACGCCGCCGCCAATGAAGCGGATCCGCACGTCGTGGTGCGTCCTGGCGTAGACATCGGCCGCCATGCTCTTGAAGATCGAATCCCACCGCGATCCAGGCGGCGCCAGGAAGGCGATCCGCAGGGTCTGGGCGGCATACGCCGGCATCGAGGTCGCAGCAGCCAGAAGTGCGCCAAGAACGAGCGATCGGAACGGCTTCATGGGGATGGATTCTCCTTTGTCATCTGGCCCCGATGGCAGGTGCCGACGGACTCGCAGGGGGCTCGATAGCCGCTGGGTCCGGTGCCGACGGGGAGTCGTCGAGGTCCGGGAAGAAATCGTCGATCTTGGACAGGAGGAACGCGGCCCTCCGCTTGGCCACGGCGTTTGCCAGGGTCTGGGCTGGCAGGACGTCGTCCGGGGCCCTCAAGACGCGAGCGAGCGTGGACTTGAACAGGGCTGCGTCCTGGATCTGGACGCAGTAGTACTGAGCGAACATCACCTGGGTCGGCAAGAACTTGCCGCCGTCGACGGCCTCGGCCTTGTCGTAGGCAGCCAGGGCTACCGCGGGATCTCCGCCGAGGACCTCCGGGCGGGACGCCGCGTCGACGAGGTCGTATACGTAGGCGCCCCCGTAATAGTAGTCCGGATCCAGGGCCTCGACGCGGTGCATCAGGGCCGTGACGCGCGGGAGCTGGGCGATCTGGAAGGGGTCCTCCTTGGAGAGGTTGATCAGCTGACCCCAGTTGTACGCGGTCCAGAAGAGCGAGGGCACATCCTGGCGGCCAAAACCTGCCAGTGCCGCCCGGAAGGTGGAGAGATCGGCGTTCTGGGCGGCAGCGAAGGCGGGATGGCGCAGCAAAGCCCGCATGCCGTAGTCCCGGCCCTTGGTATAGAGCGCCCTGGCCCTGGCCACCTGCACGGGATCCGGGGTGTCGTAAGGCCCGACCAGAGGATCGACGAAGGCGAAGGTGTAGCCGCCGATGAGCTGCGCTGTCAGTGCGCTGTAGGCGTCGTTCTCCGGATCGTCGTCGGCCAGGGACTCGAGCAGCTTGATCTGCCCGTATGCCGTCCGCGCCTTGGCGAGGTTGTCTTGCTGAAACATCGCAGACGCCTGGCCTCTGGCGATCGGGTAGCTCGCATCGGCAAACGTGCGCACGAAGAACGCACAGCCCGAAAGCGGCGTGACGAGCCCGAACAAGGCAATGGCGGCGGCGGGACGCATCGGGAACAGGGTAGGCCAACCGTCCCGTGTTGTCCAACCCCGGCACGATCCTCACCCAGAGCACGAAGCGACTCCGGAGCAGGTGTCGCTCGTGCGCGACCCGTTCCCACCGGGGGCGACCGAACCCACCGGCGCTCGCCGTCGTCTTCTTGTGAACCAGGGGCGGAGTGCTGGCGCCGAGGCTCGTCTGGAGCCGACCCTCGGGATTATCCTCGCGATCCAGGTGGTACAAGGGGCCAAGAATGAGAGGCTCGACATCCCCTCCCCGGAGATTTCCTCGGCCTGGCGCCACGAGCCGGTCCGGGTGGCCGCAGGGCTTGCTGGCGATCGCCCTGTCGACGGCGGGCTGCGCGACGCTGGTCCCCACGGCTGCGGCGCCGTACCCCGGGATCGCTCGCCAGATCGTCTTGCGCTTCAACCCCGGCGTGTCCGCGGCCACGCAGACGGCGCTGGCCAAGCAGTTCGGCGCGGCAGCCACGACGGGCGAGCTGCCGGATGCAGAGCGCTGGACCTTGCCGGCCGGGGTCGATCCCTCGCAGGTGATCGGCCAGCTCGAGGCCAACCCGGCCATCAAGTTCGCCGAGCCCAACTTCGAGCGGCACGTGCTCGGCTACGCGGTGCCATCGGCTGATTACAGCTCGACCCAGCAGTGGAACCTCACCCAGATCCGCGCTCCACAGGCCTGGTCCCAGTACTTCAGCACCACCCAGCCACCCGGCCGGACCGCGCAGGGCCCCGCGGTACTGGTGGCGGTCCTGGACTCGGGTGTCGACGTCCTTCATCCCAACCTCTTGCCGAACATCGCGCGCGACTCGACCGGGAAGATCCGCTTCATCGACGAGGTGCATCCGACCGACACCGCCACGTCGGATATCGATACCAGCACCAATCAGGACTTCAACTGGGCCACGGCTTACAGCGGCACGCCGGAGGGCGCGACCTACGCGAGCCTTCTTCCCGACGAGGCGTGCCCAGCGGGCTATACCTGCCCCGGGCCGGACGGCCATGGCCACGGGACCCACGTCGCCGGCATCATCGCCGCCGCCGCGGGAACGGGCGACGATTACCAGGGCGTTCAGGTCGTGGGCGTGGCCCCGGCGGCCCAGATCTTGCCGGTCAAGATCATGCACAACGACGGCAATGGCGATGACTGGACGATCGCCAACGGCATGGTCGACGCCGCCAAGGCCGGGGCCCAGATCGAGAACATGTCGATCGGCGGGCCCGATCCGAGCCAGCTCCTGGACGACGCCGTCACGTACACGCTCGATCAGGGGGTGCTCATCGTCGTGGCGGCGGGCGAGAATCTACCCCAAGGCCAGGCGGTGTTCTACCCCGCGGCCTATCCCGGGGTGATCGCGGTCGGGGCGGTGGATCAGTACAACAACTACCAGGCCTATTCCAACTTCGGGCCGCAGGTGGCGCTGGTGGCGCCAGGCGGCACGGTTGACGAGAAGGACGACGGCGTCCTGTCGACGCTTCCGACCTACGGGTCCTTCCTTGCCGCGCAGGTCGGCGCCACGATCCCAGGCTACGGGCGGGTATCGGGCACCAGCCAGTCTGCGCCGCACGTTGCGGGCGTCGCAGCGCTCATCTGGTCGCTCTACCCCCAGCTCACGGCGGCGCAGGTGCGCGAGCGACTCATCGCCTCGGCGGACCCGCTCGGGGGCGTCGATTTCAGCGATCAGACCGGTTGGGGCCTCGTCGATGCCGTCAATGCGCTGTCGCTGGGAGATCCGCGCTATGGCCAGTAAGCAGGGCGGACTTCCGGGGTCGAGGTCCTTCGAGCGCCGATCGCCCTCGGGTTCGGTTCGCCGCCGGACATCGATCAAGCCTGGCGTGTTCGCCTATCTGGCAGCAGCCAGCGTGCTGGTGACGGCGGG
Organism: bacterium; assembly: GCA_021790035.1. Taxonomy (GTDB): domain Bacteria; phylum Cyanobacteriota; class Sericytochromatia; order S15B-MN24; family VGJW01; genus JAJXWQ01. The sequence continues at coordinate 6,177 of JAJYIO010000012.1, forward strand.
CTGTCCGCATTCTGGTTCCGGGGTCTCCAAGCCCAGTTCGACCACCCAGCAAAGTTCCTCGCCCGAGCCCACCCCGATCGCCCCTCCCGCAACGCCGCCCCTGCTGCCGAGTGCCGCCAACGGCGCCACCATGCAGATAACCGTCACCGATGCCGCGGGTGCGGTGTCGGGCGCGCAGGTCGCCGCCTACGGCCCGACGCTGGCCCAGGCGGTCACTGACAGCAACGGACAGGTCGCGCTGGGCAGCTTGCCGATCGGCTCCTACACGGTTCGGGTCGATGCGGCGGGCCACCAGGGGTGCACCGGAGCCTTCTCGGTCTCGGCGGCCCGTCAGTCCTTGACCCTGGCGATCTCGGTGGTGGCGGTCAGCCAGCCCCTCACCGGCACCGTCGAAGACACCGCCGGTCATCCGCTGGCCGGAGCTCGTCTGGCCCTCGGCGACGCCTGGACGATGAGCGCTGCCGACGGCACGTACCAGCTCGCGGCGGCGAGCCCTGGCGCCATCACGGTCAAGAAGACGGGCTACGCCGTGGCCACTACGACCGGCGGGGTCGTGCAGCTCACCGCACAGCAACCGAAGGTGGCGTTCGAGGATTCACCCTTTGCAGGCGTGGAAGGCGCGCCCTCGGCGGCCTTCGCGTCGCTGGAATCGTCCCTCCAGGCCGCAGGGTTCTCCGTGGAGAACCAGGACGATCCGACGGCCGACGTCCGCGTCTGGGCCGCGCCGGCAAGCCTCGGCTCGATCAGCCCGACGGATGTCGCCTCGTACGTCCAGGCAGGCGGCAAGATCGTCATGATGGGCGACTGGGGGGGGGCCTCCAACTACCGACCCGACCTCGCCGATGACCTCCTGCTTCCGCTGGGCGTCGGTATCGAGAACGATCTGGTCCGCGTCGATACCGGCAACCTGGGCCGGCCGGAATGGTTCTCGCCGATCGTCGGGTCCGGACCCGCGTCGGTGGGCGTGAACTCGATCTCGGTCTACGGCGCGGCCAGCCTGCAATCGGCAACCCCCATGCAGGTCGTGGCCGGGATCCCCTCCGGCGGGTACCGCGTTCAGGACGTCAACGCCAATGCGGTCGGCATCGTCCGCCAGGTAGGCACCGGCCTGGTCGTGGCCCTTGGAGACACGGACGCGTGGACCAACGACGCGTCGGATGACGTCGCCCAGTACGACAACCTCAAGTTCGCGACCAATCTCATCGCCTGGTAGTTCATGCGAATGTCACATCTTCTCGCGCCCACGCTGCGCGAGGTACCGGCCGACGCCGTCAACCCCGCCAGAACCCCCGCCGGCGAATGAACTCGAGCGCACGGGCGAACTCGGCCGGCGGCTCGACCTCGAACTGGAGCCGCTCGCCAGTTCTCGGCTGATCGAAGCTCAGTTGCCAGGCGTGGAGCAGCTGGCCCGAAAGCCGCATGGGCGTGGGGGCGCTGGAGTAAACTGGATCGCCGATCACCGGATGGCCGATGTGCGCCATGTGCACCCGGATCTGATGCGTCCGCCCGGTCTCGAGTGTCAATGCCAGCAGGCTCGCGTCCTTGAACTCCTCCACCACCTCGTAGTGCGTCACGGCGCGCCGGCCACCCGGCACGACCGCCATCCTCACGCGATCCCTGGGCTGACGGGCGATCGGAGCCTCGACTCTACCGGTGGGATCAGGGAGTCGGCCCGTAACCAGGGCCAGGTAGCGCCGGATCGCTGTCTTGGCCTGGATCTGCGCCTGTAGCGCCCGGTGGGCCCGATCGTTCTTGGCGACGACCAGGAGGCCAGACGTATCCTTGTCGAGACGATGGACGATCCCCGGCCGCAGCTCCCCGCCGATTCCTGACAGATCCTCGATCCGCGCCAGCAAAGCATTGACCAGCGTTCCGCCCGGCGTGCCCGGAGCGGGATGGGTCGCCATCCCCGCCGGCTTGTTCACCACCGCCAGGTCGGCATCCTGGTAGACGATCTCGAGCGGCAGGTCCTCGGGCAGAGCGGAAGCAACCTCAAGCGCGGGGATGCGGATGTCGATGCGCTCGGCCCCCTTGAGCCGCAGAGCCGCCCTGGCTGGCTTTCCGTCGACCCTCACCCCCTCGGCGGCGATGAGGGCCTGCAGCCGTGCCCGCGAAAGCTCGGGAACCGCGTCGACCAGGAAGCGGTCGAGCCGCTGGCCGGCGGCCTCCCTGGGCACCTCGACCGTCAGTTCGGCTCTCGGGGCTCCCTCTCCCGGGAGTCGCTCGGGATCTGGTTCCGAACGGTCATGGCCGAAAGCCGCCGGCCCCTGGGGACCGGCGGCTTCTGGCATGGGTTGGACGCAGTCGAACTCGATGGGCCCTATTCGGCGCCCTTGCGGGTCCGCGGGGCGGCCTTGGCGCGGGTCGCCCCGCCGGTCCGACCACGAGTTCCCTTGGCGCGGTCGGGAGCCTTGGCCTCGCTCGATTCGGCTTCGGCAGTCGCAGCCTCTGCCTTGGCGACCTCGACCGCCTTGGCGATCTCGGCAGCTTCGGCAGAACCGGCCTTGCGAACCGCGGTGCGGCGCGTGCGCTTGACCGGTGCCTCGGCCTCGGTGGCCGCAGCCTCAAGCGAAGCCTCGCCGGTTGCAGCCCGCGCCGGAGCGGCCTCGGCCTCTACCGGCACCAGTTGCATGACGCCGGGCGCGACCTCGCGGACCTCCATCCTCGGGCGACCGGCCGCCGCCTTTGGCGTGTAGGGGGCCGTGCGCTCGACCGGGCCGACAATCGGGCGAAAGCCCGTGATGCCCTTGGGCAGGCGCTTGGCGGAACCCGCTGCCTCGGCAGCCGGCGGCTCGAGAGGAGCGGCCGGGACCGGAAGCGGCTCGGGCTTGACCACGGCGACCTCGCGCTCCTCCATACCGGATCGCGGTTCGACGACCTCAGCCCTTTCGAACGGCGGCCGCGCCTGTGCGACCTCGGTGCGCGGGAAGGGCGGACGTCCACCCGCGGCTTCGGCTCGATGGCCGGCCGCAAGCTGTCCGAACCCGCTGCCTGGCACCGGGCCCATCGGCCGCGGACGCTCCAGGCGTCCGAACCCGCTCGGCTGCGCCAGAGGCTCCTGCGGATGCTCGGCAGCGCCCTCTCGTCCGCCACGACCTCTGCGACGACGACGGCGACGGCGCCCTCCGGCATCCGCTCCGCCCTCGGCAGTCCCGCTGTCGTGGGAATACACCGCGATATCCTCGGGAGAGGCCTCGAACTCGTCGAAGCTCTCCTCCTCGGGCGCCAGGTCGAGCGAACCAGGCTCGGCTGGCCGCTCCGCGGCCTCGAACGGGGCGCGACCCTCGCCCTCTCCGCCGCGTCCGCCGCGACGACGACGACGACGGCGACGGCGACGAGTGGGTTCACCCTCCCCGCCGGCCTCGGTCTCGAACTCGCCACCTTCGGCCTCGGATTCCGCATACTCGGGCCGCGGCGCCGCCATCTCTGGCGCCGGACGACGCTCCCGGCCAAATGGCATGCGACCGGCTCCGTTGGCCTCGCCCCCCGGCTCGACCTCGGAATCCAGGATTTCGGTGGCCAGCGGCTCCTCGATGAGCTCCTCGACTATCGCCTCCGGCTCGTCGGTAACCGCGGCCGTGATGGCAGCTCCTTCGACGGCAGCCGTCGCGAAGACGTCATTGCGGACCCGGCCCACGCCATGGCAGTGCGGACAAGCCCTGGTCATCTGCTCGAGGAGGGTCTGCCCCTGTCGCCGGCGCGCTACTTCCAGCAGTCCGTGCTCCGAGAACTGGCTCGTGATCTGCGGCCGGCTCTTGTCGGGCCGCAACGCCTCTTCGAAGTGCCGGATGACCTTCTGGCGATCGGCAGGGAAATCCATGCTGATGAAGTCGATGATGACCACCCCGCCGATGTCGCGCAGCCGAAGCTGCCGGGCGATCTCGGTGGCCGCCTCGAGGTTGGTCCGCAGGACCGTGTCCTGGAGGCTCTTGCTGTTGGTCAGACGACCCGAGTTGACATCGATGACGGTGAGGGCCTCGGTTGGCTCGATGACGATGCTGCCGCCCGAAGGCAGCCTGATGGTGGGTTTCAAGGCGTTCTCGATTTCCCCGTAAATCTTGTAGTGGTTCATCACGGTGTCCTTGCCACCGTGCAACTGCAGGTTCTTGACCATGTCAGGCATCCAGCCCGAGAGCAGGTCTGCCGCCCGCTGGAGGCCCTCGACGCTGTCGAGGACGATCTTCTCCGTCTCGGCCGACAGGGCGTCACGCAGCACCCGCGTCATGAGATCGTGATCGCGATACAGCAGCGCGGGAGCGTGGCGAACCTGCGCCACGTGGAGGATCTCGGCCCAGCGGTCGATGAGCTCGTCGATATCCCGCCGGAGTTCTTCCTCGGAGGCCCCGATCGCCTCGGTGCGGACGATCAGTCCGTGCCCTGGATCCTTGAGGTTGAATGCGATCCGGCGCAGGCGCTCGCGCTCCTTGGAATCGACGATGCGGCGCGAGATGCAGACCCGATTGTCGTGCGGAACGAATACCAGGTACCGACCCGGGACCGAGATGCGACCGGTCAACCGGGCGCCCTTGCTACCGGTCGGCGCCTTGGCGATCTGCACGATCAGCTTGTCGCCGCTGCGGACGACCGGCACCTTGCCCTTCTTCCTGGCGCTGGGGCTGGGGGGAAGGTCCGCCACGTGAATGAAGCCGTTCTTCTCGTGGCCGATATTGATGAATGCGGCCTCGATCGCCGGGACGACGGACTCGACCTTGCCGAGGATGATGTCGCCGACGAGTTGCTCGCCCTGGCGCATCACGAACTCGCTGGCTCGGCCGTCCTCCATGACGACTGCGAGGTCGTTCGCCTCGCTGATGACGATCTCTTTTCTTACGGTCCTGGGTGGTAGTTCGAGCTCGCTTCTGCGGGTTCTATGTTGTTCTCTGAGCACCAAAACTCGCCCCTTCTGTGCGGTGTGGCCAGCCGACAACCGGCTCCGCGCCAAGGGGCCGTGTGGGCCCGCTGTCGGCGAATTGAGCCAGGAACAAGCTGGTGGTGGGCTCCAATGTCTGACGATCCTTTGTGCTGAATCGCCTGTTTTTGCGCTCAACCTCTATCTCGATAAGCCTGTCCCCGATTGGGACACCTGGAGGGAGCCGCGCGAAAACTTTGGGGTCAAAGTTATCATTACGAACTCGGGACGTCAAGGGCAGGGGGGCTCGAGCCGGTAGAGCGCCTGTCTGCATGCGCTACGGCCTCAGACCGGCCTTGCAGTACCTGGATTTGGTGATCGGGAGCACAACCATGAGGGCTCCGGTCCTCGTAGGATCTTTGCCGGAAGTGGTCCATGCACTCCTGGCCCTCACCACTCGATGAAGCCGCCGAGGCTGCGATGCGAAGCTGCCCTGGCCCGTGGCTGGCGGTAGTTTGCGGGGGGCAAGGCCCCCTGCAAGTCACTGCCCCGAAGGGGAGTCTCTGGTGAGTTACCCACCGTCTGCGTCGACAGCGTTGAACGAAACGCTACCGTTTGAGCGTGGCTACGCAGCAGCTTGCCCGCAGCGGGGGGTAGTTTGCGGGGGGCAAGGCCCCCTGCAAGTCACTGCCCCGAAGGGGAGTCTCTGGTGAGGATACTCGGCATCGATCCGGGAACGGCCCGCGTGGGCTACGGCGTCATCGACGTCGATGCTTCGGGCCGGACGGCATGCGCCGCCGTGGGGGCGATCGTGACGCGCAAGGGCGATCCCATCGCCGACCGCCTGCGCGAGATCCATGCCGACGTCTCGAGCCTCATGGAGACCTATGCACCGGATCAGGTGGCCGTCGAGGAACTCTTCTTCGTCCAGAACATCACAACCGGCATCAACGTGGCGATGGCGCGCGGAGTCATCCTGCTGGCCGCCGCACAGCACGGCCTGTCCGTGTCGAGCTACGTGCCGATGGTCGTCAAGCTGGCGGTGACTGGCTACGGCAAGGCAGACAAGCGGCAGGTGCAAGAAGGTGTTCGCGATCTCCTGGCCCTGGCTGCCATACCCAAACCTGATGACGCCGCTGATGCCCTGGCCGTGGCGCTTTGCCACCTTAACCACCTCGACGGACCAGCCCGGGCGATCGGGCGCTAACGTGGGCAAGGAGCCCGGCGGGTCGCCGTCGTGGCACAATGGGGCGTGATCTACTCGGTTTCCGGCACGCTTGCCCACAAGGATGACGACCATGCGGTCGTGGAGGCCTGCGGGGTAGGCTACCAGATTTCGTGCGCCCCCGCCCATCTGGCGCGCCTGGGCGATCGTGGCAGTCAGGTTCGCATCCTTACTCACCTGGTCCATCGCGAGGACGCCATGATTCTCTACGGCTTCGAGACCGAGGCCGATCGCGAACTCTTCTTGCTACTGGTCGCGATCAACGGGATCGGAGCTTCCAAGGCCCTGGGTCTCCTCAATATCGGCGGGACCGAGGCTGCGGCGGCGATCCGGACGGGCGATGTCCGGCGGCTGGCCCAGGCCCCGGGTATCGGCGCCAAGATCGCCCAGCGCATCGTACTCGAGCTGAAGGGCAAGCTCTCCGGCCAGCCAGCCCTGCGGGCCACCGACCTCCCCCCGCCCGTGCCCACCGCTCTGGCAGAAGCCGAGCTTGCCCTCCTGTCGCTCGGCTACACCGAGGACGAGGCCCGGATGGCGCTGGCCAGCATTCCCGCGTCGACTCCCGTCGAAGATGCCATCCGCCAGGCGATCCTGGCCGTCACTGAAAGTTAGAGGGAAACTTCCATTCTCCCTCGCAAGCTCGGGCGAAGATTCCACGCCAAAAGACGCCGTTCGCGAGATGCCTGACAACGCCAGGTCGGCTCGATCGAGCCCTAGGTTCCGGTGTCCACCGGCAGGGGCAGGGTGAACCAGAAACGGCTACCGACGCCAGGCTCGCTGTCGAGACCGATGTTGCCACCGTGGGCCTCGACGATGGCCTTGGCGATCGAGAGGCCCAGCCCCAGGCCGCTCCGAGGTCTTGCCGAGCCGGCCTCCCCCTGGACGAACTTGACGAAGAGCTCCTCGGCCCCCTCCCGGGAGAAGCCGGGTCCCGAATCTCGCACCTCGACGTGAGCCATGCCATCGCTCATCGTGGCTGATATCCAGATGCTGCCGCTGGGAGGGGTGAACTTGATCGCATTGCCGACCAGGTTGAACAGGGCCTGCTCGATACGCCCTGGATCCATGACCAGCTGCATGCTCGAGTTCGGGAGCGAAAGCGTGAGCCCGAGCGCCTTGTCGAGTGCTTGCGGAAGGAGGCTCTCGACAGCCTCCTGGATCTTGATCTTGAGATCCGCCGTCTCGAGGTCGAGGCGAAAGCTGCCTGCCTCCAGGCGAGCGTAGTCGAGCAGGTCGTTCACCAGGCGCTCCATCCGGCGCGTACTCGCGAGGATCTGACCGACGTGACGCTGAAGATCCCGATCCGAACGTGCGATGAGCTCGTCTTCGAGAAACTCCGCGTATCCAAGAATGCTGGTCATCGGGGTTCGAAGCTCGTGCGAGACGATGTTGACGAACTCGTTGTGAGCCCGGTCCAGCCGGTGGACCCGGCTAGCGTGATCCTGTTCCGCTTGCTCGAGCGTCCGGACGTTATCGAGCAACTGCGCCTTGAGGTCGACAGCCTCGATACGCTGCCGCAGGAGTTCGGCCCGCTGCTCTTCGATCAGACGCTCAGCAGCCTCGAGTTTGGCGAGCAGGGTAGCCCGCTCGAACTCTAGATTTGAGAAGCGATCTTCCATAAGACCGGAGGCCTGGCGCACGTCCTGCAGTCCTGAAGCAAAAGCGAATTGACAGCTTATTATGGATCGCTTTTGCCGGTCTTGGAAGTCGTCTTGACCTGCGCTTCGAGCTTTCCCCGGGTCTCTTCACATAGCTGTAACAGGATTCATCGAAACCTCGGCTTCGATGGTGGTCATCGGGCCATGGCCCGGAATCACTCGCGTATCCGGCGGAAGGGTGAAAAGACGCTCTCGGATCGACGCGACGAGATCCGGGAACGACCCGCCCCAGAGGTCGGTACGGCCAAAGCCGGCCTTGAACAAGGTGTCTCCCGAAAGCAGCAAGGACAGCTCCGGAACGTAAAGGCACCCCGAACCCGGGGTGTGTCCCGGAGTGTGAATGAGGATGCCACGGTGCCGTCCGGGCGCGGGTCCGTTCGAGAATGTCGCCTCGCGAGATCCGTCGACGTCATGCTCGCCCCAGAAAATCTCCGCGCCGTCTTCCAGGTATCCGTCGACCGGCACGGGGGCGTCCACCGCCACGTCGAACATGGTCGCCTGCACCTGCAAATTCTCGTAGAGCGGTGCATCCGCGGGATGCAGCCCAATGAGAGCCCCGTGGGCCTCCTTGATCGCCCGGGTCGCCATCACGTGATCGAAGTGGGCGTGCGTGTGAAGAATGAAGCGCGCCTCGAGATCGAGCTCGGCGAGGCGGTCGAGGATGCGATCCGCCTCGTCGCCCGGGTCCACGACGACAGCCTCTCGGGTGCGCTCGCAGCCGAGAATCGTACAGTTGCACCGCAGGGCCCCGACCGGGAAAGTATCGACGATCATGTCCCGCCATGTTACCAGCGGGTTGGTCGCATCGATGCGCAGTGCGGTACGATCGGCGATCGTGACCATCGTGCCTTCCCCCGGCTCGCTTCCTGCCGAGCCGCAGGCGCAGGCTTCAGCGCCCGCCTCGGTGCCCGCACCCGATTCGTCGGGCGATGGCCTCCTGGTGCCGACGGGCACGTCGGAGGACCAGGCCATCGAGGGGTCGCTACGCCCTTTGAGCCTGAACGATTTCACCGGGCAGACCGAGCTCAAGAGCCAGCTTTCGATCGCCATGAAGGCGGCTCGAGCCAGGGGCGAAGCCCTTGACCACGTTCTCTTCTACGGCCCCCCAGGGCTTGGCAAGACCACGCTCGCTCAGATCGCCGCGGCGGAGATGGGAGCGCGCTGCCACGTGACCTCGGCCCCCAGCCTCGAGCGTCCCCGGGATGTGGCGGGCTTCCTGACCCGCCTCGGCCCCCACGACGTGCTGTTCATCGACGAGATCCATCGACTCTCCCCCATTGCCGAGGAGCTGCTGTATCCGGCGATGGAAGACTTCTTCCTCGATCTGACCCTTGGCAAGGGGGCGACGGCTCGAACCCGTCGCGTGCCCCTGTCGCGGTTCACGCTCGTGGGCGCGACGACCCGAGCCGGGGCGCTGTCGGGACCGCTGCGCGATCGCTTCGGTCTGGTGATGCGACTGCGCTTCTACGATCCGGTGGAACTCGCCGAGATCCTGACGCGCTCGGCCGGCCTCCTGCGCCTCGAGCTGACCGCCGCGGCTGCGCTCGAGATCGGCCGGCGCTCGCGTGGCACTCCGCGTATCGCCAATCGCCTGCTCCGGCGTGTCAGGGATTTTGCCGAGGTCGACGGCGACGGGGCCGTGACCGAGGCGATTGTCTCCCGGGCCCTCGATCGCCTGGAGATCGATCGACTGGGACTCGATCCTGCCGATCGGCAGATGCTTGCGGCCATCATCGAGAACCATGACGGCGGCCCGGTAGGGATCGAAGCCCTGGCCGCGGAACTCGGAGAGGACCCTTCCACGCT
>JAJYIO010000429.1 GCA_021790035.1 bacterium
TGGTGAGCGAACTGGTCGGCGCGCAGGCCGCGCAGGCCCCGATCGCCGTGGAGTACGGCGAGAGCAGGGAGGGCGAGCTGTAGTAGAACGGCGCCATGCCACCTGGACCCGAGTAGAGGTAGGGGTAGGTGTAGTTGGCAGAGAGACTGTCATAGACGGACAGGGGCTGCAGGGCCCCATGCCACCAGTACAGCGGCGCATAGAAGCCGAAGTAGCTGTGCATGCCATAGAAGTGCAGCCGCGAGAAGATCGAAAGCGGGAGCCCGGTCGGCAGACCCAGCGTGGCCGCAGCCACCCGGAAGCTGGTGGAGAACAGCGGCGTGTAGAGGTCGATGAAGCGGAAGGGTGCGAAGGCCAGGGTCGGGAACAGCTCGAGGGCCCCGATGGCCGTCGGTGGGAGCGAGCCTGGCAGGGCCCCGGCCAGGGCCGAAAGCGGCGGAATGGCCGTCGCGTTGGCGATCAACGGAGAGGTCGAAACTGGCATTCCTTCAGCCAGCTGCGTGGTGAGCGATGTCCCCGGCCACTGCCCAACTAGGGGCTGATTCAAGACGAGCGGAGTCGTCGTCGACGTGATGGGCTGAGACAGCTCCACGTTCGTGGGGGTGGCGACGTTCGATACATCCGCGACGTGGCGAGTCGTTGCCGGATTGGCAGTCGAGCAGCCGGCGATCCCGCTCAGGACCGCGGCTGAAAGAAGCAAGGACGTCCTTCGAGCCATTAGCACACCTCCTGACGGAGCGGTGGTTGTCGTCGGTCAAGAACGACAGCCCGAAGATTAGGCCGACGCCCTTCGGGCAACAACCCTCGGTCTTTCTTGCTGGCAACGAACGTCTGGCCGCGGTTAAAATCCTCTTGTGGCGCCGCTTCGAGGGACGCATCCCCGGGCGGTTCCCGACGAAATGCACGGGGGGTTTCGTTCACAGGAGCGCATCAAGGGAAAGGGGCGGGACCCTTCGGCCCCGCCCCGCGCGATAGCGGGATCTACCGCTTGATCGGCATGGCGTGCCTGGCTGCGCCCGCCATGGCGATCCGGACCTGGCGAACGGCCGCTGCCATGGCGGCCTCGTCGCCCGTGTTCTTGAGAAAACGCCCGATACCAACCCCGCTGGCGCCGGATGCGATGGCCACGGCGGCCCCGTGATCGTCGAGCCCGCCCGAGACGATGAGCGGGAGACTGACCACCTCGGACAGCGCCCGCGTGAGCTCCAGGGCGTCCTGGAGACGCGTTGCGGCATCCGCCTGTCCGCGGGCGCCGAGCGCGCCCTCGATCTGGAGAATGCTGGCTCCGGCGGCCTGCAGAAGCCGCGCCAGATCGATCTGTCGGGCGATGTCGAGGTGCAGGGGAATGGTGACGCAGATGGGTTTTCTCCCCTGGGTCCTGGCATTGACCGCCCGGGTCCAGTCGAGCACGTCGTCGGGGTGCGGAGGCGTGGCACCGGACCGGTAGATCGCGTCGTAATTCCCGATCTCGAGGACATCGGCATCCGATGCGGCCAGGGCCGACGGATCGATCGACGAAGCAAAGACCACGAGGTCCGGTGCGACGCCGCGAACGGCCGCCACGAGGGCGCGGTCCGCGGCCACGTCGATGGCGTCGGCGCCGTTTTTGGCGGCGCGAGCTACCGCCAGCACCTGATCGACGTCGAAGACGTCGATCCCGCTGATGGCTTTGAAGAAAGATTGATGGGCGAGGGCGGCACCGAGGCGATCGTTCATGCGCAAGCTCCTAAGGACTTTGGCCATCCAAACGAGCCATTCTACCGCAGGAGCGATCCGAACCGGGAATGTTTTCCGTTTTGGGAGCCTACCCGCGGTTCTCGGCCTCGTTTTCCTCGATGAGGTCGGGCTCTTCGCTCGGGCGTTCGGCGAGGCTGGCCTCGAACACGAACTCCTGCGGCTCGGCCTCTTCGTCTTCGGCCATTTGCTGGAGCGCGGCCAGCGGGACGACGGAGAACCGGTCGGGTACGATGATTCGCTCCGCCAAGAGCTCGAGGTCGGCACAGGGTCCGATCACGAGCGCGGGCAGCGCTGCCTCTTCGCGGTCCACCTCGTAACCCGTGACGGCCCCGTCGGTCTCATCGAAGAAGACATCGGCCAGGATTCCGAGGCTCCGGCCGGAACGAGTCGTGACCTCCCGGTCGAGGAACTTGCTGGCCAGGATCATTCCCCCCTCTTCGTAAGGATCGAAGTCGAGGCCGGCCGTCTCGGCGTACTCGGAGTGGACCACCAGCTGGTGCGGATCGAACTGGGTGACCTGGGACAGCGGCAAGACTTCGCCCGGACCCTGGATCTGCTCCCTGCCACCGACCCACTCGACCACGAGCGCGATCACGCGTTGCTCGGAAACCGCGATCAAGACGTCGACGACATTGCCGAGATGCACGTCGTCACTCGCCATCACCGGAAGATCAAGGATCGAGTGCAAAGCTACCTCGGCCATGGCATCCCCCTCTTCACGGACCGGGCTCTCGTCCGCTACCTCGAGCCGGACGAGAATCGTGTCCTGCGACCGGTCTTGAGAGGATCTTGCGCCGCCGGGCGACCCCGAGCAAGGGCAGCCCGAGTGGATCCGCCTCAGTTTCGCTTGAGGGGATCCAGAAAGTCCGTGCCGCCCGTTCCCGAACGCTGAACTCCGGCGACTCTCTTGATCAGCAGGAAAAGGCGGGTGAGGTCGTTCCGGTACTCCTGGATGCGAGCGTCCAGGCGATCGAGACCGGGATCTTCGGGATCCGTCGTGGAAGCGAGTTTCTTGCGGTCGACCAGAACCTTGTTGAGGCACTCCTGAACGTAGTCACGCTCGTTCGAGATTAGCTTGTACATGTATTGCGGGTTCTGGAACTCGGGGATCAGCGCGGGCGTGGCCTCGAAGGCCGCGATCAGGTACCGGCGCTCCTCGCTCTGCTTGGCCCTTTCCTGGTCAGACAGCGGCGCAGTCGCCTTGGCTGCCGCGGGCATGGGGGACGTGGCCTTGGGGCTGCGCTGCAGCTGGTCGCTGCCCATCGCAGCCCTCGGCGCTGGCTTGGCCGCAGGCTTGCCGAATCCGAGCCCCCCCAGAATTCCGTCCAGGAATCCTTTCTTCTCGGGCTCGTTCTGGTCACTCACGAGAAACTCCCCTTCGGGGCAGGGACTTGCAGGGGGCCTTGCCCCCCGCAAACT
>JAJYIO010000430.1 GCA_021790035.1 bacterium
TCGGCCATCGCGACCGCAGTCTGGGCCGACACGGCGCCATGGCGGGCCAGCGTGTCGGCCGGAACGTCGAGGAGAGCCATCTTGACCATGTCGGCGTAGGCGACGACTCCGCCGAGGTAGGTCGCGGACGAGCCGGGGATCTCGGTCACGAGATGGCCGATCAGCCCGCCGGTGCACGACTCGGCGCTGGCGAGCGTCAGCGCCCGGGCGCGGCAGCGCGCCTCGAGGCGCGCTGCGAGCTCCACGGCCTCGTTCATCGGCGAGCGGGTCAGATGTCGTTGGTTTGTTGCGGCGGGCTCGGCGGCTGGAACAGCCAGGTCTGCGGCACGCCCGGGCCACCGAGCGAGCCAAGCGAGCTGCCGTTGAGCGTGAAATAGGTGCTGCCCGAGTTACCGGTTCGGACCTCGACGCTCGTCTTGCCGGTGAACTCGAGGGTCTTGCCGGCCGTGATCGTCTGTCCCGAGAGGTAACCGGGGACGACCTGTCCGTCGACCCAGACCTTGATCCAGGCAGATCCGTTACGCACGGCAATCACGAGATCCACGCCCGTGAAGGCGACGCTGACCGTCCGCTGCTCGGTGGTGGTCTTGTCGCCTAGGCCCGTGGCGGTGATCGTGAGCGCCCAGCGGCCGGGGGCGAGGCGATACGAGTCGGAGAACGAGCCGTCCGCGGCCACGGCGATCTGCTTGGCAGCCGGCATCGCGGGAGCTCGCGGGCTCGGCTGAGCCGATGGGGACGCGCCCGTGGGGCCGAGGTACTGCGCCGTGACGGTGACGCTCGACGCGGTGGTGCTTCCCTGGACCGGGATGGCGCCGTTCTGGAACGCGGTGCCGTCGGTCGGGCTGGTCACGCTGAGCGTCGGCGACTCAGGGCCCGGGCTCGGCAGGGGGACGGTGATGACCACGTGCTGCGGGGCCGAGTCCTTGGACGTCGCGGGATCGGTGGCCACGATCGTGAAGTCATTGCGTCCCTTGGCCAGGGGCACGACCTTCGACCAGCTGCCGTCGGCGGCGGCCGTCTGCTGGAACACCTGACCACCGGTGATCGTGATCGTGATCGTGGCGCCCGGGTCGCTTCTGCCCACCAGGGTCGTGCTCGCGGCGTCGATTTGACTAACCGCAGCAGCCGGTGAGGTCACGGCCAGAACCGGTGGCTGCTGGAAGCGCAGCAGCTGATAGGCCACGTAGCCGGCGAAGGCCAGGACACCGAAAGTGAGCAGGGCCGCGATCACGACGCCCGGAGTAAAGGTCAATCCTCCGCGTGGCGCCTCCAGCGGTCGGGGCGGGATGACCACCGTGGCATCGAGCCGGGTCGTCCCGACCTCCTGCTTCCACTGCCCGAGCACGGCCTCCGGATCGAGGCCAAGGTAGATCGCATAGTTGCGCAGGAAGCCCTTCGTGTACACCGCGCCGGGCAGCGCCGTGAAGTCGCTCCGTTCGAGCGCCTCCAGGTACTTGACGCGGATCTTGGTGTCACGCTCCGCCCGGTAGAGGTCGACCCCCTTCTGCTCACGCGCGTCGTGGAGCAGCTCGCCGAGGCGCGGGGCACGGGGCGCCGTGGTCGACGGCGCGGTCTTGCTCGAAGCCCGGTCGGCAAGGTGGGCCGGTCGGGCCTGGCGGCGGACGGTCATGGACGAGCGGTCCTCTGGATCGAGTTCAGGCGCACAGCCGCAGCGGCGCGCGACAAGGATACGCGGTCGGGCCTAGAGGCCCGCCCGGTAGCTCCCCTCGTCCTCCTCGTCCGGGCCTCGCAGCCAGTTCTCGGGACCGTAGATCTGGCGTGGGACGGCGGGATTCCGGGGGTCCTGCGGGCCGACGAGGCCGTACCGCTCGAGGTCGTCCATGAGGCGGCTGGCACGGTTGAAGCCAACCTTCAGCTTGGTCTGAAGCATCGAGGTGCTGGCCCGGCCGCTGCTGATCACGAGCTCCGCCGCCTTGGCGGCCATCTCATCGCCGGCCGCCTGCGCCAGCCACGAGAACTGGCTGCCGTTGCCGTTCTCGACGTCGGCGTAGGCGATGACCTCGGGGTCGTAATCGGGCACTGGCGCCTGCTCGCTCCAGTGCCGTGTGACATGGCGCACCTCGGCGTCGCTGACGAAGACGCCCTGGAGCCGGACCGGGCGCGGCAGGTCGGCCGGCTGGTAGAGCATGTCCCCCCGGCCGATCAGGTCCTCCGCCCCGGGTTGGTCGAGGACGGTCCGGCTGTCGACGTTGGAGGACATGGCGAAGGCGATGCGGCTGGGCACGTTGGCCTTGATGAGGCCGGTCACCACGTTGACCGACGGGCGCTGCGTGGCCAGCACCAGATGGATGCCGACCGCCCGGGCCTTCTGGGCGATCTTGACGATCGGATCCTCGACCTTGCGCCCTTCGCGCATGATCAGGTCGGCCAGCTCATCGATGACCACGACCAGGAACGGCAACCGTTCTTCCGGGCCGACTCGGGGGCTTGCGTTGTAGGCGGCGATGTTGCGCTCGCTCTTCGCGGCCAGCGCCTTGTAGCGCTCCTCCATCTGGCCCACGGCCCAATGGAGGGCGGCCTTGGCCTCGTTGGCCTCGACGATCACGTTGGTCAGCAGGTGGGGCAGGCCGTCGAAGGGCGCCAGCTCCACGCGCTTGAGATCCACCAGCACGAGGCGTACCTCGGCCGGCGTCGCCCGCATCAGCAGGCTGGTGATCAGGGCATTGACGCAAACGCTCTTGCCAGACCCGGTGGCGCCGGCGATCAGGAGATGCGGCATCTTGGCCAGATCGACCGCGTACGCCTTGCCCGAGACGTCGCGCCCGAGGGCGAAGGTCAGGCGTCCGGTGGCCGCGAGCATGTCGGCGTCGTCGATCAGCTCGCGAAAGCCGACCACCTCGCTGCTGTGATTGGGGATCTCGATGCCGACCACGTCCTTGCCGGGGATCGGGGCCTCGATGCGGATGGAGCGAGCCGCCAGGGCCATCGCCAGGTCATCGGCCAGGGCTTCGATCCGCGACAGCTTGATCCGCGCGTCAGGCCGGACCTCGTACTGGGTGACGACCGGGCCGGTGTTCGTGCCGGTCACGGTGGCCGGGATCTGGAAGCTGCGGAGCTTCTCCTCGATGATGCGGATGTTGCGCTCGTGATCGAGGACGCTGCCCGAGGCCCGGGGGCGCGGGGGGTCGAGCAG
>JAJYIO010000431.1 GCA_021790035.1 bacterium
CGCTGGATCGCGTTTCCGGCCTGGCCCGCCAGGCCCTGTCGGACATCTCGGATGGCGAGCAGGAGTACGGCCACCTGACGGGTTTCTCGGGCGATTACGAGGACGCTACCCGGGGTCTGCTGGATACCTTGCTGAGCGAGTGGGCGATGGCCGGGCAGATGGGTTCGATCGTCGAGAACGGGCGGACCGATCGCCTGGTCCGCATCCGCAACCTCCTGGTGACCGAACTCCAGGACAACCAGGACTTCATCGAGGACGCCAAGCGGGTGTCCGTCGACCTCGAGTCCACGACCGACGCGATCTCGTTCCGGCAGAAGCAGATCGCCCTCTACGGCCAGCTCCGCAAGGGCCTGGTTCGCGACCGGCACCTTTACGAGAACGTGCTCGCGGTGATGAGGCCCGCGGCCTCTGCGAGCGTCAAGGCTAGAGCGCTCTGAGCCCCGAACGATGTGGCGCAAGCCGCACCCTTCGTCGGATGCGGCTTGCGCCGGGTAAGGGGGATGGGGTCGTGTCAGTAAGCTTTGGTTCGGCGATGCAATACCACTAGTTGGCGGCGGTCATGCGCCGGGCGGCCCCGTAGACGCCCTTGAGGTGGCGCTTGGAGACGTGCGTGTAGAGCTGGGTCGTGCTGATGTCGGCGTGGCCGAGCATCTCCTGGACCGATCGCAGGTCCGCACCGTTCTCGAGGAGGTGCGTCGCGAAGCTGTGACGCAGCGTGTGGGGCGTGATGTCCTTGTTGATTCCGGCCGTCTTGGCGGCTTCCTTGACGACCTTCCAGATGGCCTGTCGCGTGAGCCGGCGGCCGGCGTAGTTGAGAAAGAGGGCTTTCTCGGTCGGCCGGGCGTGGATCTTGGGCCGGACGATCGTCAGGTAGCGGTCGATCGACTTGATCGCGGTCTGGCTCAGCGGCACCACCCGCTCCCGGCTGCCCTTGCCCATGCAGCGCAGGGAGCCCGAGGAGACGTTGAGGTCCGAGATGTTGAGGAGCGTGAGTTCGGAGACCCGGAGGCCGCCGGCGTAGAGAAGCTCGAGGATGGCTCGATCCCGGATGTCGCGCTGTCCCTCGACGAGCTTGGCGACCTCCTGCTGGTTGAGGACCTTGGGGAGTCCTCGGGGTAGCTTGGGGCGCTCGAGGTCGAGCGTGGGGTCGCGATCCAGGATCTTCTCGCGGACGAGCCAGTGGTAGAACGTCTTCAGGGCCGCCACCTTGCGGGCGATCGAACTCGACGCCAGCTCCCGCTCGCGCAGCTTCCGCACGTAGGTCGTGATCGTCATCCGGTTGGTTAGCGCCAGCTCTGCGACCTCGACCTCGCCGAGGAACTCGATGAACTGCCGCAGGTCGTTGCCGTAGGCGGACAGCGTGTGCTCGGAGAGTCCGCGTTCGCTGCGGAGATGGTCGAGAAACTCGGCCAGGTGTTGATGTGGCGACAAAGGAGTCTCCCCCTCAAGGCGATGATGCTGCGCGACCGCAGTCATCCGCTGAGAGTTGCATCGGCAGGATCCAGCGCGACTTTAGCGACCGCTTCCGCTAGAATCGACACAGGGCGGACATAACGCGCACGCGCGCCGGGCGGGCGGCAACGCGCGGAGGGCGGCGTACGCCAGGAACTAGCCGCTGAACGCTACCGCGGGTTTTCGAGCGAAAGGGGGTGACGAGGCATCGGAGAAGAAAAGACCGAGCCAGCTACAGAGCATAAGCGCGAGGAAGCGCGCAAACGCGGTCAGGTTCTCAAGAGTCAGGACGCCAGCGTCGCGGCCCTGATCATCGTCTTCGCCATGGCCCTGCACGCCCTGGGCCCGTTCTGGTACCAGACGCTCTTCCGGTTCTTCGTCGAGACCTACCAGAACATCCCCTACTACGCGCATCTCGACCTTGGATCCGGCTCGGCGCTCGGCGGCAAGGCGCTGATCGTGGTGTTCCTCTGCGCGGCGCCGATCGCCGCGCTGGCCTTCATGACGGTCTGGCTGGCCAACCTGCTGCAGGTGGGCGTCCTCATCACCTTCAAGCCGCTGTCGATCGAGGAGGGCATCAAGAAGCTCAACCCCATCAACGGCTTCAAGCGCCTGTTCTCGATGAAGCAGGTCTTCGAGCTGGTCAAGTCCGCCATCAAGATCTTCATCATCGGCTGGACGATCTACGGGGTCGTGGCGGGGACGCTGGGATCCATCTTGATGGCCGTCAGCATGCAACCGGGAGCTGCGATGGGTCTGGCGGGCGGGCTCGTATTGACGATCGCCGAGAGAGTGGCCCTGGCCATGGGCGTCATCGCCGCCGTCGACTACTTCTTCCAGAAGTGGCAGTACGAGAAATCGCTCCGGATGAGCCACAAGGAGGTCAAGGACGAGTACAAGAAGCTCGAGGGCGATCCCCTGGTCAAGTCGCGCCAGCGCCAGAAGCAGATGGAAATGGCGATGAGCGCGATGCGGCATAGCGTGGGCGAGGCCGACGTCGTCGTGACCAACCCGACCCACTACGCCATCGCGCTGGCCTACAAGCCGCGAGCTGGCATGAAGGCCCCCAAGGTGGTGGCCAAGGGCAAGGACCGCCAGGCCCTCGAGATCCGTCGCATCGCCGAGGAGAACTTCATCCTGGTGGTCGAGGATCCGCCGCTGGCCCAGACCCTCTTCGCCCAGGTACCCGTCGATGGCGACATTCCGCCCGATCTCTTCCACGCAGTGGCCAAGATCATCGCCTTGCTCTATCGCGGACGCCGCAAGGCCCCGGCGCCCAAGGCCCCCGAGTCGCTCGTCCCGGTGGCGGCGCCGCCGGTCTTCGAGGTCTTGCCGGATCCGTCGCGGGGGACGCCGCCCGCGAGGCGCGACCCGGGCGCCCCCCCGGACTCCCCGGCCTCATAGGCTTGAGGCCTGCCAAATCGACCCGAACGGGTATAATGGGCGAGCTGTTAGATGCCCGTTTTATCCTCTGACTCCGTCAAACTTTTCGTCGTGGTGCTGGCGTTGATCGCCGCCGCGATGTTCAGTGCGGCCGAGGCCGCGCTGACGGGCCTCAATCGCGCCCGGCTGCGCCAGCGCCTCGAGGACGGGATACCGGCGGCCCGCCTGGTGGAGCGTTTGATCGCCCATCCGCAGCGTCTCCTCTCGACGGTTCTGCTGGTCGGCACGTCCGCCACGGTCGTCGTGGCCGTGCT
>JAJYIO010000432.1 GCA_021790035.1 bacterium
CCCGCTGCTCATGGGAACCCTCCCCTTCGGGGCCGTGACTTGCAGGGGGCCTTGCCCCCCGCAAACTACCCCCCGCTGCGGGCAAGCTGCTTCGTAGCCCGGCTCGGCGGGTGGGAACCTCCCCTTGGGGGCCGTGACTTGCAGGTGGCGTTTCATTCGATCCTGTCGGCGCAGCCGGTGGGAAACTCACCCGGAACCTGCCTGGCAACCGGTTATCGGGCCGAGAAGAGCTTCAGGGGTCTGCGGCCGTAGGGGGTCAGGGCAATCCAGCGCACGAAGGCCCCTGTGGACACGTCATAGAGCCCGACCCGGTTCCCCGCCAGGACGGCGAGAGTTCGCGGATCCACCCACGCCAGGCTGGTCAGCGGGGCGGGGGCGGGAATCTGGGCGGCGACGGTCACCTTGCGGACGTCGATGCAAGCCAGCAGGCCCTTGCCGTCGGCCCCGGATTCCGCGACATAGAGGCGATTGCCGGCCCGGTTGGCGACCATCGCGACCGGACGGCGAGAAAGCGCGATCGGCATGCCGTCCGCCGCACTCCCCGAAGGATTGCGGCGGGTCGCCTCGAACTCGAGCTCGCCTCGGTTCAGGTCGAAGACGCCGGCCGGGAGGTAGAGGGTGGTACCGGTGGTGAAGGGGTACGGGATCTCGTCAGGGCGGTCGAAGCCGATCTCGAAGTCCCAGGTGCGCTCGCCGAAATGGGCGATGACGGTGCGGCCGAATCCGAGCAACACGCGCCCCGCGGCTTGTTCGAAGCCCAGGTCGTAGGCCCCGAGCTCGGGAGCGTCGAAGGTCTTGATGACCTCGAACCGGCGCAGGCTGAAGGGCTTGAGGTCTACCAGATCGACCTCGGAGTGACTGGGAATGTGAACGACCAGCAGATTCTCGCTGGACAGGTACAGCCCGGCGTCGGCAGGCCCCGGGAGCGGCACGGCGCCGTAGGTATCCGGGTGAATCGTGTCCACGACCTCCAGGTGATGGCGATAGGCCACGAGGATGGGTCGCGAGATCCCCCAGGCCGCGGCCCGGGTCGATCCGAAGAGGAGCAGCGCGCCGAGCAGGGCGGCCAGGGGGCCCGTGAGCCTGCGTGCGCTCGACGCGTCCGGGGGCTGGTTCGCAGCCGGGTCAGCCCCCTCGGCCAGGAACTCCCAGCGGTTATGCACCCAGAGCCAGTGATCGGGATTGGCCTGGATCCAGGACGTGAAGCGGTCCACGATTCGCTGGGCATTGACCTGGGGATCCGGGTCGACTTCGAGCGCCGGTTCGAGGATGAGGCGGTGGCGATCGCCCGAACCTCGGACCAGCCGGGCCGGTATGATGGCCGCCCCGGTTCTCCGCGCCAGGGTGAAGGGCCCTAGCGGAACCCACACGCTCTGGCCCAAGAACGTCGCGGTCGCCTCCCGGGCGGGCCCGTGCTGATCCACGAGCAGCATCAGCATCTCTCCGGCTCGCAAGGCGCGCAGCGCCGCCCGGATCGACTGCGGGCCGGTGTTGGAGATCGTGTGCCCACCCACCATGGCGCGGTACTCGACGAAGAGGCGGGCAAAGGCGTCCTTGCTGGGGGTCTGGACCAGGGCGGAGATCTGTCCGAACTCCCGGGCCAGGGTCGCGCCCATGAGCTCCCAGTTGCCGAAGTGCGCCGAAACGATGATCGCGCCCTGGCCGGCGGCCTGAGCGGCCTCGAGGTGCTCGCGGCCGCAAATCTCGACGATGCGATCGCCCTCGCGATCGAGCAAGGGGTACCGCATGAGCTCGACGATCGACCGCGTCAGCAGGACGAGCGAATCCGAGCCGAGGCCAGCTGCCTGACGCGCGGTCATCTCGGGCCAGGCCGTGCGGATGTTCGTCGAGACGAAGTCTCGATACGGGGTCAAGCTGTAGAGGAACCACACGACCCGGGCAAACGCCGACGCGAGTCCGAGGGCCAGGCGCCTGGGCAGCGCGCAGGCGACGGCACCCAGCGTCCGCATCAAGACGTACAGAGCCCGGGTGCCGACCGTCACCGTAAAAAGTCCTTCGAAACCGTATCCTCGAGAGGCCGGCGCCGTCCGCAGCATAGCCGCGAGCAACCGCTGTTGAGAGCTTGCACGAAGCAGGTATACCCGAGCCTGGCCGGTTTGACCGGAGCCGAGGGCGGGTACGGCCCCGTTTGACCCTCGAGCCTCCCCCGAACCCAGGTCCATGCATCCGAAGGCCCTCGCATCCCACCAGGCCGGGCTGGCCTACGAGCAGCACGGGGATCTTCAGGCTGCCGCCGTGGAGTACGAGAAGGCCCTGGCCCTCGATCCCCGGCTCGACCTGACGCGAACGCACCTGGCTGCCGTTCGTCATCAGCTCGGCGACTACGAGGCGGCCATCGGGCACTACCGGCAGCTCGTCGAGGCCCAGCCGGACGACCTCAAGCTCCTCTACAATCTCGGCGCGTCGTACTCGTCAGCCGGCAGACCGGCCGATGCCGCACCGCTGTTCCTGCGGTGCGCCCGCCTCGACCCGACCTTCGTGCCGGCGCTTTCGAGTCTGGCGTGGGTCTACCGTCAGCAAGGCAACGGGGACGCCGCGATCGCCGTCCTGGGGCAGCTGGCCAGCCTCCAGCCCGAGGATCTCGAGGTGCGTTACCAGCTGGCCGAGCTGCTGCGCGATCAGGGCCGCCCGATCGAGGCCATCGCGCAACTGCAAGGTCTGGTGGGTCAGAACACCGGACACCTGGCGGGAAGGCTGTTGCTGGCCGATCTGCTCGCAGAGCGGGATGCCGAATCCGCCTGGCAGCAGCTTTCTGCGATCTGGGAGAAGGACCCGGGGTTCGTCGGATCCCGCCTCCTGGCCGAGCGGATCGTCCAGCGGGCCCTCGGCCAGGCAGAGGGGACCGGCGATCGGCTGGCCGAGGCAACCTGGCTCGACCGCAAGATCTTGATCGGCGAGCGAGAGCCCGTGTCGATGCGCCGCCTGGCCGATCTGTATCGCGACCTCGACCGCACGGCCAAGGCCGCCGCGCTGTATCAGGAGCTCCACCTTCTCGAACCCGGAGATCTCGACCTCTCCAGCGTGCTGGCAAGCTGCTTGAAGCGGCTTGGCAAGCGTGACGAGGCCCGGACTGTCCTGGAAGACGTCTTGCAGGCGCGCCCGGATGATCCCGAGGTCC
>JAJYIO010000433.1 GCA_021790035.1 bacterium
AAGCCATGAACGTGGTCTGCGGCGACAGCGCCCCGGAGAAGACCGACGGGATCCAGAAGACTGACTATGATGCGATTGTGGCCAAGGTCCAGGCCTTCACCGCCGAGGACTTCGGAGGGGGTGCTCCGGATGCCTGAGGCACAGACACCCCCATTCTCAGTAGTGGGTCGGGTGCGTGACGCCATGGAGCGGCGTATCAAGGTCTACCCCTACCATACCAATCGCGCATCCGAACTGGGCCACGACTGCGAGCGCTACCTCGTCTATAAGCGGACCGCCTGGGAGAAGCAGACACCGCACGGCGTCGATTCGGAGTTCATTTTCGAGGCCGGCCGGCGCATCGAGGACGAGGCCATAGCCGAGCTCCAGGCAGCGGGATTTCAGATCCTGGAGCAGCAGCGCTCCTTCAAGTATCCCGACGAGAACCTCAACATCACAGGTCACCTCGACCTCAAGATCGCCAACGGCGACGGGAAAGCCTACCCCTGCGAGATCAAAGGCCTGAACCAGTGGGACTTCGCCAAACTCAACAGCATTGAGGACTTCTTCGCCTCGACCAAACCGTGGGTCCGCAAGTACCCGGCCCAGCTCTACCTCTATCTGCTCATGAGCAACAGTGACCTGGGCCTTTTCTACCTGAAAGACAAGCAGAGCCACAGGCCCAAAGAGATCTGGGTGCCGCTGGATTACGAGTACGCGGAGGGCCTGCTGCAGAAGGCGGCCCGCATCAACCAGTACGTCGCCGACAACGCGTTGCCCGAGGGTATCCCCTTCGACGATAAGGTCTGCGGCTGGTGCTCATTCATGCACCTGTGCGTGCCCGACCGCGACCTGGGCGACGGGGCCCAGCTGATTGACGATCCAGACTTCGAGGAGAAGCTGGTTCGCCGAGCCGAGCTCGAAGCGGCCAAGAAGGAATACGACGCGCTGGATAAGCAGATCAAGAGCCAGGTCAAAGAGAAGGACAACCTCATCGTCGGCGATTTCGTGATTGCCGGCCAGTGGGTGGAGCGCAAGGCCTACTCGGTCGAGGCGGCCCGCTACTGGAAGACCTCGATCACCAGGATGGGGGCGAAGTGACCATGGAAAACCTACGCATAATCAGCCTTCAGGCGGAGAACTTCAAGCGCCTGCGCGCCGTGGAGATCTCCCCCGAGGGCAATATGGTCGTCATCACCGGCAGAAACGGGCAGGGCAAGAGCTCGGTGCTCGACGCTATCTGGTCGGCCATCGGCGGCAAGTCGGGTGCCGAGGGCATCTCCCGGCCTATCCGGGACGGAAACGAAACCGCCCAGGTGCGGGTTGATCTCGGCGAGATCGTGGTCACCCGCAGATGGACCGCCAAAGGCAGCTACCTGACCGTCGAGAACCGCGACGGGGCGGTGTTCAGGTCGCCCCAGGCGATGCTGGACAAGCTCGTGGGCCAGATATCGTTCGACCCCCTGGCGTTCGCCCAGATGCGCGAGAAGGAGCAGCGTGAGACGCTGCTGGCCCTGGTGGACCTCGGACTCGATCTGGACGAGTGGGAGAGCCGCTACGGCGAGCTCTATGCCCAACGTGCCGATGAGAACCGGAGCGTCAAGGAGAGCGAGGGGGCCATTGCCAAGCTGCCGGCAGTCCCAGAAGACACTCCCGACGAGGAGGCTTCCGGCCAGACCGTGCTCGACGAAATGCAGGCGGCTCAGGAAGTCAAGGCTGCCAATGATCAGAAGCGCCAGCAGCTTGAGAGACTGACCGACGGGGTCGCTGATACGGAGATCGAGCTTGACCAGGCGCGACGGAAGCTGGAGGAGATGGAAAAAGAGATTGTGCTGCAGGAGGAGTTGATCAGCGGCCTCCTGGCTGAAGTGAACGACAAGGATGAGGCGGCCGCAGCGCTCGCGGCTGAGATCGAGGACCTGATAGACCCGGACCTCTCCGTGTTCCAGGACAAGCTGGCTGGCCTCGAGGCGGTCAACGCGAGCGTCAGAGTCAAGCAGCAGCGTCTCGAACTTGAGGCCTCGGCTGCCGAGCACCGTGAGCAATCGAGGGAATTCACCGAGCAGCTCAAGGCGCTCGAACAGGAGAAGGCCGACGCACTGGAAGCGGCCAATATGCCCATCGCCGACCTTGGCTTCGATGCTGAGGGCGTCACCTACAAGGACGTCCCATTCAGCCAGGCCTCGGGTGCGGAGAAGCTGCGGGTATCGCTGGCCATCGCCATGTCCATGAATCCCACCCTTCGGGTGATCCGCATCAAGGACGCAAACGATCTCGACTCCATCAACTGGAAGCTGGTTCAGGAGATGGTGCGCGAACACGATTTCCAATGTATTCCGACTCTCAGGTGATCCCCGGGCCGACGGCTACCCGAACGTGTTCCAGGCGGAGCCGCTGGGATCCTGATAGCCAGATTTCCCGCCCCGGCGATTTGTCAACTATGGCAATTCCACGGCAACCGGGATGAATTTAACGTCAAACGACAGGAGGAACCATGGAAGCAAGCACACAAGCCAAGAACCCGACGCAGCGTCAACTGTCCCTGATCGACGGACTGTCGGTCGACAAGCTCGTCACTGAGCTGGCGGCCGCGACGATCGACACGGGCGAGATCACCGACGAGACGGTTATCCCGTCGATGCACCAGCGCCGCTACTTCATCCTCGATGCGCGTGTCATGCAGGTGAAGGGCACCAGCAAGGAGAACGCCGCCGGCGACGACATCCTCACCAAGACCGTCATCTTCAAGCCTGACAGCATCGTCGAGCTGGATCAGATGGCCTACGAGCGCGCGATCAAGGGCCGGAGCTGACGCCCGATGGCCGAGAAAGAAACATGTGCTGAGTCGCAAGCCGAAAAGGAAATGCGCGAGGCCAGAGTGCCCACGCCGAAGTCGCTTGACGAGTTGCAGGAATATATCAAAGGCCTGGTCGAGCGTGAGCACGGCTCGAGTGACCGTCGTCAGGTCTTCGTGCGCTTGACTCCACGGGGTGCGGAGGTGCTGGAGGATCTGTCGGCTAGCCACCGTCAAGAGTTGCGCCTATTAGCGCCTCGTCTCGTCGATGCCCTCGGTTCCGTCGTCAGTCTGAAGTGAATTCCCTGGTCAGTCTCGGCTGGCTGCCGTACAATGGCGACGCTAGCTTCCGTCATCCCCG
>JAJYIO010000434.1 GCA_021790035.1 bacterium
GGCTCCGGAACTGGATCCTGCCGGCGGACCCCTATTTCAACGATCTGCTGGCCTATGCCGCCTTCGGTGCTCTTTTCGGGCCCACCCCCGGCGCCATGGCGTGGGTGCCCGCCATCCTGTACGCGTTGCTGGTGGCCGTGGCCGTTCATCTCGCGTGGAGACCGCCCCGGGCCCGGCCGTGGGGTGCGATCGTGACCTTTCTCGTGCTGGGGCTGCCACAGGGCTTCTTGCGACTCCTCATCGCTCAGGGACCCATTCACGTCTGCACGCTCCTCTTGATCGGTACGGCGTTCCTCTTGCTCGATCGGGAGCGGCGAACGGGGGGAGCGGGCTGGCTCGGCTGGGGTCTCGCGACGGGCGCGCTCGTCCTGGCGGCGGTGGGAGATCCGCTCACTGACTGGGTGGCCTTTCTCCCGCTGGTTCTGGTTTCCGCATGGCGGTGGCGCCGTGGCAGTGCGCTCCGGGATCTGCGCTGGGGGGCCGGTGCCATCGGGGCGCTCGCCTTGGCGCAGCTGATCCGATGGGGCCTCGAGCGATCGGGGTTGACCGTCATCGCATTTTCGCCGGACTTTGCCACGCTGGGGGCCATTGGCAAGAATTTCGCCCTGGTCATCGACGGCCTGATGGGGCTGTTCGACGCCAATGTCTTCGGCCTGCCGATGCTGTCGATCGTCGCGATCGCGAGTCTGGTCCGTCTGGAGGCCCTGCTCGCGGTTGCAGCGGCTGTGGCGCGCTCGTGTCGGGAGTTCGTCAGGAGGCCGCTATCCGGCGATTTTCTGGACCAGGTCCTGGCCGTCGCGTGCCTGATCGATGTCGCGAGCTACCTGGTCAGCAACCTACCGAGCGACATCTTTACCAGTCGCTACCTGCTTCCGGCCGTCGTCTTCGGTACGGTGCTTCTCGGCCGCTCGCTGGCCTCTGGGCGGAGCTACAAGAGCTGGCTGCCCCTGGCTGTTGCGGTCATGGCTATCGTCAGCACGATCGATTTCGTCGGGCAGTACGGCCTGCCGCAGACTGGTCCCCGGGGGGGGCAACTGGGCAGTTATCTCAAGGCTCATCACCTGTGCGACGGCTTCGGCAGCTACTGGCTGGCCTCCATCCTGACGGTCGACACCCACGGTGCGGTTCGTTGCCGTCCCATCCGGGTCCTGGGAAGCCGGGCGACTGCCTTTCCGTACCTGACGGATCGAAGCTGGTACCGGCCGGTGGTCGGGCGCCCCGTGCGCTTCGTGGTCGTGGATGACTCCGGCGCCGGCGGGGTCACGGTCCCGTCGGCGATCGCGGCCTTTGGAATTCCGGCCGCCACCGCCGACGTCGCCGGGGACCACGTGCTGATCTGGAATCATGACCTGATCAGCGCGCTGCGTTGATCAGGCTGCATATGGGCTTGGTTGCGAGGTGATGGCATACGCACGGGCCTGCGGCGACAGTCGTTTCCTCGCCCCCTTCGCGCTCCGACAGGATCGCACGGACGGGCCCAATCGCGGTGGAAAGGGGCTAGACTAGAAGGTGCGCTCGATGCCCCTGTCCGAGGCCCTTACCGTGCCGGATCTTTCCATCGTCATCCCGGCCTACAACGAGGCGGACCGTCTCCCCTCGACCTTGACCCAGCTGCTCGGGCACCTGGCTCCCCAGGAGCGCAGCTTCGAGGTGGTCGTCGTCGACGACGGCTCGGTTGATGCGACTGCGAGCATCGTGCGGGATTTTTCGCTCCTCGATTCCCGCATCCGGTTGATCCGGCACGACCGCAACCGCGGCAAGGGATTCGCGGTTCGGACCGGAGTCCTGGCCGCCGCAGGCGACCGGGTGCTCGTGGCGGACGCCGACGGCTCCACGCCTTTTTCCGAGCTGGCCCGGCTCGAGGCTGCCCTGGATGCCGGCTTCGACATTGCGATCGGCTCGCGGGCGCTGGCGGGCGCCGACGATCACGTCAAGACGGTCTGGTATCGCAAGGCGATCGGCCGGGTGTTCAGTTTCATCGTCGCGATGCTGGTGGTGGACGGCATCGCCGATACGCAGTGCGGCTTCAAGATCTTCACGCGGAGCGCGGCCGAGGTGCTGTTCAAGGCTCAGCGCCTCGACAGTTACGCCTTCGACGTCGAGGTCCTGTATCTGGCTCGCCGCCTCGGCCTCAAGGTCGACGAGATCCTGCTCGACTGGACCAACCGCCCGGGAAGCAAGGTCAACCTGGTCATCGATCCCGCCCGCATGTTCCTGGACTTGCTGCGGATCCGTTACTGGGGGACCGCGGGGCGCTACCGGGAGTCTTTGCCTTCGCAGCCCGTGCCGGCCGACCTGGTGGCTGCCGACCTCGACGCGGTCGGCGGCGACTGAGTTGCCGGTGCTCCCCTGTCGCTCGCCGCTGAGGTCGTCTGGTGGACTGCCTGCTCGGCTCGGTCTAGCGAGCTATGTCGCGGCCCTGATCGCCTACGTCATCCTTTTCGTCGCATACTTCTCGCCGGTCCTTTTTTCAAACCGCCTCCTGGCTCCAGGCGACGCCTTCATCCAGACCCGGCCGGTCTTCCACTGGGCGGGCGGGCTATGGAATCCGCTGATATTCAGCGGCTATCCGCAGTTTGCCGATCCGCAGGTGATGCTGTGGTATCCCTTGCGGTTGGCGTTTGGGTGGCTGGGATTCAACGCTTTCGTGATCGCTGGCTATGTCGCGGCGGCTTTTGGCGTATTCGGGTACGTTCGACGGATCACCGGCCAGTGGTTCGCGGCTTTCGCCGCTGGCCTCGTCCTGGCCGGCAGCGGCTTCTTCCTCGGGCATCTGTGCCACACGAACATGATCCAGGCCGCCGCGTGGCTCCCCTACGTTATATGGGGCCTGGACGGTCTTGCCAGCTCCGTCGAGCCGCGATGGGTCCTGCTGACTGCCGGCGCGGTCGCGATGGGAGATCTGGCCGGCCACCCACAGATCACCGTGTACTCGCTGGTTCTCGCGGGAGCCTACCTGGTTGCGATGGCCTGGCATGGGCGGAGGCCACGTGGGATGCCCCTCTTGTTCGGAGCTGGTGCGATCGGCGCGGGCATCCTGCTCTCCGGCGTTGCCCTCGTGCCGGCGATCGAGCTTTCGCAGCGCAGCGTCCGGGCGACGATGGATTACGCAGCCTTTTCCCAGTTCGCCC
>JAJYIO010000435.1:0-1135 GCA_021790035.1 bacterium
CGAATACCTAGCCCGCAGGGCCGATGGCTGGCCGATCAAGGCCCGTCTGGTGATCGATCGCCAGACCAACGGCCGCGGCTCCGACTACTCGGTTCCCACCATCGTTCTCGTACAGGATCCCGAGGCTGCCTCCAGAGCCCCGCTGCCGCCGGTTCCAGCCGGCACCACCTTCGCCGAGCTGACTGCAGTAGCCGAGCCAGAGGTCATCCCAGAACCGGCCGCGGTTGCGGCCCCGCCGGCCCACCAACCGCCTTTGGCCGACAGGGGAGTGGCCGATTTCGTGGCCGATTTCGTGGCCGAGGCCCCGGCTGCCGAGCAATCGTCGGGTTCGCTGGACGCGGCGCTCGACGAGATCGTCGCAGCCAGATTTGTCACCGACGATACCGACTACGTCTCTCTCTTCGGTGACGAGGAATCTCCTCACCCGGCAGTCCAGCCGGCAGCCCAGCCACGGGCGGCCGCCGGGGCGGCGCCTGCCGTGGGCTCGAGACCTTTGATGGCCGACCTCGATGAGCTCTACACGGATCCGGACGAGGTGCCCGGCATCATCGAGGCGCTGGAGAT
This sequence comes from bacterium, assembly GCA_021790035.1. Classification (GTDB taxonomy): domain Bacteria; phylum Cyanobacteriota; class Sericytochromatia; order S15B-MN24; family VGJW01; genus JAJXWQ01. The sequence continues at coordinate 565 of JAJYIO010000435.1, forward strand.
CGATTTGGCCGGCGACACGGCCTCGTCCGCGGGCGGACCTCTGCTGACAGTCGTTCCCGACGACCCGGCCCCCACCGCCAAGCCCCGGGAGTCCTCCCCGGTTCGGCTGGCCCAGAACCGCAGCCGTATCTCTGGCGCCACGAATTCCGACCGCCAGCCGGCCGCCCGAACAAACGCCCAGTCCGGCCCCAGGTCCCCGGGCGGGGCCCGGCCGGCCCAAGGCGATCTGGATCCGGCCGTGGTCGCCAAGATCGCACAGCGCATCGAGAAGACCATCAAGAACTGCGGAGTGGACCGGGAGCGCGCCGAGCGGGCGATTCAAGAGAAGTTCGCGCTCAACCTGGAAGACCTCGCCTACCGGCCCGAGCTCTACTTCCCTTTCACCCAGCTCGTAGGAACCCTCGGCCACTAAATCCCACGTCGCATGCGGCATAGGCCGCATGCCCTTGGATCCGAAAGAGAAAGGACACAGGCGAAATGCCCATCTACTACGTACCCGCGACTCCCGAGGGGAAGTCACTGACAGGCGGGGGAGTGGCCCTGGAGCCCGGACGAACAGTGTCCATGCCCA
>JAJYIO010000435.1:1145-3126 GCA_021790035.1 bacterium
GCAGCGACGCCAGCAACCAGGTGATCGGGGCGGACATCGAATCCGAAACGCTGTACTCGACCATCTGGCCGGTGCGCCTCTTCCTTGTCGAGGGCGAGCCGATCGCGACCAACGTCAGCGGCACGGGTGAGCACTCCGTGGCCCTGCTCGACTTCACGGTCGTCTCCGAGGCCGAGAATTGGAGGGCCTTCGGCCCAAACGGGCTCGAGGTTCTCAAGTTCCTCGAAGCCGCTTCCAGCTTGACCGCCAAGCAGACCAAAAAGCTCGAAGCCGCCTACGAAGCGCGGCGCGCTGTCATCCAAGACATCGCCGGCGAGGCGGGCAAGGTTATCCGCGCAGCTGGCCGAACCTGGGCCTATGTCGCCTGCGGGCAGCTCGTCGGCTTCCGGGGCTACGACGTCGCCGAGGCTCTTGTCGGACGGGACCTGATCGGTCAGGACGCATTTGCCGCTTTGACACAGCATTGGGCCGAAGCGGTCGGTCCCTGCTGGGACGAGACGCCCTCGGAGATGAACACTCTGCTCGCCGCCGCCTGGAATTCGCCGGCCGCGGGATGGACCCAGCGCCTGGGCCTGGCCTAGCCGTGTATCCGGCGCGAAGGAACCGGTCCCGGCCCGAGCTCTCGGCTGCGGAACGCGCTCAGGTCTTGGCCGATGCGGCCGGTCCCGATCCAGTCATGGCACGCTTCGAGGAGCAGGTGAGAGCCCTCTCCATGGAGCAGGCTTTCCGCCTGGCCCTGGCCTGGCGAGGCGAGGCCACGAAGGGCAAACGTCGCCACCCTCCGGGAGCGCTACACGCGACGGTCACCATGCGCACCCCCAAGCGAAGCGCAGCCACCGAAGCGGTTGAAGGCGTTGCGTACCGGGCTCGGGCCCGGTGGCTCAAAGATCTCGGCGAAGAGCGTTCGCGCGATCTCTACGGCGCCATATTCGAAGCAGGATGCGCGCTTGCCGCCAACCCGATGGGTGGCACAGCGCCCAAAGCATTCCAGGGGTGGACCGATCCATGGAATGCTTGCCTTCGGCCGCTCGCAGTCGACGCACCGACGTTCACCCCGCTCCCCTCGCTGGAGGAGTTCGATTGATGCCCGCCGAACGGCCGGAACGCACAGAGCGACTCAATTCCACAGAGCGGCCCGAGCCAATCGAGGCCTGGATCGCGTGGCCAGGCGACGTCGACGCAGCGGGGCCCCTGGACTACCGGCCGGGTGAAATCATTACCACGGATCCCCGCGGGATACCCTTCGACCCCGCCAACCCGCCGATGCACCGAGTTAGCGCATATCTGCGGGCGGAGTACGCGATCAAGAGTGACGGCGTTTGGCCGATTTGCTTGTTGCGAGTGCGTGGCGTCCCTGCCGAAGCCAGGCCCCCCAAGGTCGAGTTCGAGAGTGCTGAAGTGCTCGCACGCGAGCCGATCACCGCAGCGCTTGGGGATAACGGTGTGGCGGTCGAGCAACTCGTGGCCGGTCTCGAATCCCTCTCCCCAGAGTCGATGCGGCGCCTGGGCTACCTGGCGCACAGTCGCGGCTGTCGGCTCCGGGTCAGCTCGGGTGGCTATCTCGCCCTGGTGCAAGCGGAGGAGTCGACGCCCGGCTACATGGCGGCCAAGCTGATATTGCGGACCGGTCTGTCCAGACGCTTCGAGGCGATGGGGATCCCGCCTGCTATACGCACCGACCATCCAGCTTGGGCACAGGCGGTCAGCGCGTTTGCGACGGTCATGCTGCTCGATCTGTACGGCCGCAGCGACCTGTCCCTGATCGCCCTGGGCTCGACACCGCCAGAGATCCGCGAAGAAGTTCGTCACACGATCGGTGTAGATCTCGGCGGGCCGCAGCTCGGCCAAACGAAGCCTGCGCCAGCCATATCGCTGGCGGCAGCAACCGGGACCAGTACCTCTCCGGCTTTGGATGGCCTGGCATGAGCGGCGGGAATCGGCCCGCGCCGACCGAGGCATTTATGGCGATCGAGGTTCCCAG
>JAJYIO010000436.1 GCA_021790035.1 bacterium
GAAAGCCGGAACGGCGATGAGATCGATCCCGCCCGGAGCCACGTAACCGCGTGCGATACCGATGGCCTTGACCGTTTGGTTGACTGCTCCAGCTCCGATCGCCTGGACCTCGCACCTGCCGGTCTCGCGTATCATGCCCGCAATCGCTCCGGCGACCGATGCGGGATTCGACTTGGATGCGACTTTCAGGAGCGTGGTTCCATGACGGGTCGCATTAGTGGTCAACACCGACGAACCCTCCTCGTCTGTTCGACGCCCAGGTTGGCGTCGGACGCGGTTTGCGCTATGTCGAGCATCGTAGGGAATTCGAGCCGAACCGTCTTCGTGCTGACTGCCCAGAGGGCCGAGGCCAAATGAACCGCCCCAAGGCCGATACGCTCGCGGTCGTTCCGCTCGACGCGAGACCGTGCACGCGCTCATTTCCGGTCGCCGTCGGAGAGATGGCGGGGGCGCACGTCCTCGTTCCCCCGCCAGAAATGCTCGGCGATCTCGTCCGACCGGGATCTTGTGACGACCTCCTGTCGTGGCTAGAGGACATCGCCGGCGAGGTGGATGCCGCGGTGGTCGCGCTCGACACCTTGCTTTTCGGGGGGCTCATACCCGCTCGACGTAGCACCGCGGCCCTCGAGACCCTCGTCGGCAGGCTCGACCGGATCGCCCGGCTGCCGATCCGTCTCTACGCGTTTGCCGTGACCATGCGGATTTCCGACTCGAATGTCGCCGAGGAAGAGATGCCTTACTGGGCCGAGTTCGGCAAGGCGATCTACCGGTGGAGCTTCCATGCCGATCGCCACGCCCAGCTGGGCGATCCGGCCGACGCCGCGATCGCGAGCCAGGCCCGGGCGGCTCTCCCGGATTCGGTCGTGGACGATTTCCTCTCGCGCCGCCGGCGACATCTCGCGGTTCACCAGCACGAGCTGTCCCTGGCGCGGCGCGGAGCGTTCGAGGTGCTCTGCCTGACCCAGGACGACACCTCGCCCTTTGGATTCAACCAGGCCGAGAAGCGCCAGCTACTGGCCAGCGCTCCGGCCAATGCGCTGATCTACCCGGGAGCGGACGAGGTGGCGACCTGTCTGGTCGGCCGCTGGATCAACGACCGCGAGGGGCGATCGCCCGCGTTCCGGCTCGAGACCTTCCCGACCGAGGGTGCCGAGATCGTGGCGATGTACGAGGATCGTCCCCTGTCGGCTACCGCGGCCGGTCAGGTTCGGGCCGTGGGAGGCCAGCTGGTCGAGCGCGGGGCCGACCTCGACCTCCTGCTGGACGCTCCGGCCACCGGTCAGGGCGACCTCGCCTTGCAGGTGGGCCTGGAGCGCGTCGATTCGCCGGCCCGCGACCTCGCCCCGCTGATCGAGCGGCTCCGCCGTGGACCGCCAGCGGCCCTGGCGGACGTGGCGTTCGCCAACGGGGCCGACGTGAGGTTGTGGGACCTCCTCGGGCCATTCGACCCGTCGCGACTCGCCGCCTATGCGGCCTGGAACACAGCCGGCAACACGCTGGGTTCGGTCGTCGCCGTGGCGTCCGCCTCTCTCTCGAGCAGCTTCGATCCCGCGCGCCACCGCGCCTTCATGCTGGATCGCCTGGCCGACGACTACCTGTACCAGGCAATCCTGCGCCGGGAGATCCGGCAAGAGAACCGGCCGCTAACCGAGAGTGAAGGCGAGCTGGGCGACCGCCTGGCCGCCCTGTGGCGCCAGCGACTCGCCCACGTGCCGATCGCCGGCATCCGGGCGTCGCACCCGTGGAACCGGACGTTCGAAGCTGAAGTGCGAGTCGATCAGGCTTTCTCGTAGACGTGGGCGTCGACGCCCCGGCTCCACTCCACGAGCTCGCCGGCTGCGAAGAACAGCTCGAGCTCGCGCTTGGCGCTCTCGGGAGAATCCGAACCATGCACCACGTTGCGGCCGACGTCGATGGCCAGATCCCCGCGGATGGTTCCCGGAGCGGCGTCCTTGGGATTGGTCTTGCCCATCATGGCCCGGGCCATCTCGATGACGTTGTCACCTTCCCAGCACATGGCCACGATGGGCCCGCTTGTGAAGAAGCTGACGAGGCCGGCAAAGAAGCCCTTGCCCTCGTGCTCGCCGTAGTGCCGACGGGCCAGGTCGTTTGAGGGCGCCATGAGCTTGATGCCGACGAGCTTGAAGCCCTTTTGCTCGAAGCGCGACACGATCTCACCCACGAGTCCGCGCTGCACGCCGTCCGGCTTTACCGCGATGAAGGTCCGTTCTCTGGCCATAATCTAGACTACGACTCCTGATCGTTGCGAATTTGGGTCCGGTGCCGGAGGCCTTGCGGCGCGTGGATCCGGCCCCTACGAGCATGCAACCATGGCGAGCAGGCAAGAGGCAAGGCCCCCTGCAAGTCACTACCCCGAAGCATCCTCTTCCCGCGCCTGGTCGCGACGCTCGAGCAGGCTGCGAACCGCGGCGATCAAGGTCTGGCTGGAGAAAGGTTTCTCGAGGAAAAGGGTGGTCTGCGAATCGACGAGGTGCGAAACCCGCTGGGCCGAGTCGGCCGTGACGAAGATGACCGGGATGTTTCGGGTCACCACGTCGGCGCGCATGGCCTCGACGAGCTGGTCGCCATCGATCTTGGGCAGATTGATGTCCATGACCACGAGATCCGGGGGATAGGCGGCGAGTAGAGCTACCAGGGCCTCGTCGCCCGTGCGGGCGACCTCGACATCGAATCCTGCGGTGACCAGCCGATCCTGCATGAACTCGACGGTGTCAGGGTGATCCTCCACCAGCAACAGCCGTGGCCGGAAGGTGAAAACGTCGCGACGAGGGGAAGATTCCAGCATTTGAACCCAAAAAAATAGACGCCGAACGAGGGGGATGCGGACGCAAGCGCGAAGGATCGGCGAAAATCGCTCTGGACGGCTCGTGGAGCGCTACCCAGGCGAGGCCCGGTTCAGCAGGCCTCGCCTGGTAGACAAGGAGCTAGAGCGGATATCGGCTGACTCGAGCCCGGGCTCGCATCCCGGGGGTCCCGCTGCGTACCTTCGGTACGTGAGGCGAGAAAGCGCGAACCGAGCTAGCGGACCTTGAGGACGGTCTTGACGGCCTTGAAGACGTCCGGCAGCTCCTCGGGCTGAATCTGGCCCATCAGGAGC
>JAJYIO010000437.1 GCA_021790035.1 bacterium
GGGTCCAGTCGCTGGACCTGTCGAAGGACGATCGCATGCGGTTGATCGAGCTCACGCCCGGTCGCTACGTGGGGCTTGCCCCGGCGATCGCCCAGGAGGCCTTCGGGATCGCCGAGCGCTGGCTGGCGCGTCTCGATGAACGGGAGGACCTGGCGTGAGTGGTTTCGACGCGGCGCGTCGCGAAACCCTGCCGGCCGCCAAGGATGCACAGCAGCAGAGGAGAATGCGATGAACGTCTTGATTCTCGGCAGCGGCGGTCGGGAGCATGCCCTGGCCCAGACCATCGCGTCGGTGCTGAACCCCGAGCATGACGCGCTCCTGGTCGCCCCTGGCAACGGCGGGACCCTGGCCGTGGCGGACAACCTCAAGATGCCTGCGGACTTGCCGGCTTTTTGCCAGGAAGCGTCGATCGACCTGGTGATCCTCGGGCCCGAGGGCCCTCTGGCGGCGGGCGTGGCCGATGCCCTGCGGGCCGCCGGAATCGTCGTATTCGGCCCGGGGGCCCAGGGGGCTCGCCTCGAGTCCAGCAAGGCCTTCGCCAAGGAGTTCATGGGGCGCCACCAGATCCCGACCCCGCCCTACGAGGTTTTCGACGATCCCCTGGCGGCTCGGGCTTTCGTTGAAGATCGCTGGTCCGAGCAGGGCCTGGTGATCAAGGCCGATGGTCTGGCCGGCGGCCAGGGCGTCGTCGTGGCGGTGACGCGTCAGGAGGCGATCGGCGCGATCTTTTCTTTGATGGAGCGCAGGGTCGCGGGCGAGGCCGGCGACCGGGTCCTCGTCGAGCCGCGTCTCGAGGGTACCGAGCTTTCCATCCTGGCCCTGGTCGATGGCGAGCATCACGTGCTCCTGCCACCGGCGCAGGACCACAAGACCCTGTTCGAGGGGGGGCGCGGTCCCAACACCGGGGGCATGGGCGCGGTCGCCCCCACCCCCGTCGCATCCGCAGAGCTGCTCGATCGGATCGACCGCGAGATCGTGGCCCCGGCCGTGGCAGGTCTGGCCCAAGAGGGCATCGCCTATCGGGGGGTGCTCTACGCACGGGTGATGGTCACCGAGCAGGGGCCGCAGGTCCTCGGATTCAACTGCCGGTTCGGCGATCCGGAAGCGCAGGTGATCGTTCCGGGGATTGCCAGCTGCCTGGAGGTCCTCGAGGCCACCGCCCGCGGGCGCCTGGCCGAGGTCGCGGTTCGTCACGACCAGAGGGTGCGGGTTTGCGTGGTCGCGGCCGCGCCCGGATACCCCGATTCGCCCGCGTTGGGTGACGCCATCGACGGCCTGGACGAGGCCGTCACGCTGCCCGGGGTCACGATCTTGCATGCAGGCACCCGGCTCGACTCCCGGCGCGGGTTCGTCACCTCGGGCGGGCGAGTGCTCGGCGTGGTCGGCGAGGGGGAGGATCTGGTCCAGGCGCAGGAGCGGGCCTACGTGGCGATCCATCGGATCAGCTTCGAGGCCGGCGGGCCACACTTCCGTCACGACATCGGGGTCGGCGGACTGGTCGGCGTGGGCGGCGTTTGAGCGATCCCCCCGATAACGATCTAGCAGGAACGCACTTGGAAACCATCGCCATCCTGGACTTCGGTTCGCAGTACACGCAGCTCATCGCCCGGCGTGTCCGCGAGCTGGGCGTCTTCAGCCGCATCTATCCGCATGACGCCAAGGCCGCAACGCTTGCCGACCCCGAGATCAAGGGCATCATCCTGTCGGGAGGCCCGCGCAGCGTGCACGAGGCCGGAGCGCCCAGGCTGGATCTTGAGGTCCTGGGCCTGGGCAAGCCCATCCTCGGCATCTGCTACGGCATGCAGCTGCTCAACTGGCTCTGCGAGGGGACGGTGGTCTCGGCCACGCAAAGGGAATACGGCCGGGCCACGGTCGAGGTCGAGGGGGAAAGCACTCTGTTCGATCGGCTCGACTCCCGGCAAGAGGTCTGGATGAGCCACGGCGATCGGCTGGAGCAGGTCTCGCGGACGTTCGCGGTCGCGGCCCGGACACACGACGGCGTGGTGGCGGCGATCGAGGATGCGTCGCGAAGGATCTTCGGCGTCCAGTTTCATCCCGAGGTGACGCACACCCCCAACGGCCGCGCCATCCTGGGCAATTTCCTCTTCGAGGCCTGCCACTGCTCGGGGCAGTGGACGGTGGACAGCCACCTCGATCGGGCGATCGCCTCGATCCGCGAGACGGTGGGCGATCGCCGGGTGCTGGTGCTGGTCTCGGGGGGCGTGGATTCGACCGTCACGGCGGCTTTGCTGGCCCGCGCCCTCCCCCCCGAGCAGGTCCACGCCTTGCACGTCGACAGCGGGCTGATGCGGCGCGGCGAGAGCGCCCAGGTGATGCGCGAGCTCTCGGCCCTGGGACTGGCCCACCTCGTGTTCGTCGACGCTTCCGAGCGCTTTCTCGGGCTGCTTGCCGGCATCACCGATCCCGAGGCCAAGCGGCGGATCCTCGGCGACGCCTTCATCGCGGTGCAGGAGGACGAGACGGCGCGCCTCGGGCTCGACGGCGAGGACGTCTTCCTGGCCCAGGGCACCCTGTACACCGACCTCATCGAGTCGGGCCTCGGCGTGGGCCAGCAGGCGGTGACGATCAAGACCCATCACAACGTCGGCACGCCGCTGGTGCGTGCCAAGCGCGAGGCCGGGCTCCTGCTCGAACCCAATGCCGAGATCTTCAAGGACGAGGTGCGCGAGCTCGGCGTGCGGCTGGGCTTGAGTCCCGAGCTCATCGGGCGACACCCCTTCCCGGGCCCGGGTCTGGCCATCCGCATCCTCGGCGAGGTCACCGCGGACCGGCTCGAGATCCTGCGCCATGCGGACGAGGTCTTCCTGCAGGAGATCCGCCAGGCGGGTCTCTACGAGCGAATCTGGCAGGCCTTCGTCGTACTGCTTCCGGTCCAGAGCGTCGGCGTGATGGGTGACGCTCGCACCTACGAGCACGTGGTCGCGCTGCGTGCCGTCGAGAGCGCGGACGGCATGACCGCGGACGTCCACGCGTTCCCCTGGGAGATGCTCACCCGCACGGCCTCGCGGATCGCCAACGAGGTGCCGGGCGTCAACCGCGTCGTCTATGACATCACCAGCAAGCCGCCGGCGACGATCGAGTGGGAG
>JAJYIO010000013.1 GCA_021790035.1 bacterium
CGACGTTGACCCCGAACGGCTAGCGATGGAACTCGGGATCTCGTTCATCGGGACGGCGGGAGCCGTGCCCACGCCCTCGCGCGGCATGTCGGCCACGCTGGTTCAGCGCGGCGGCGACCGGTTCCTGGTCGATTGCGGCGAAGGCACGCAACGGCAGCTGATCCGGGCGGCGGTAGGGATCACGCAGATCCAGCGAATCCTCCTCACGCACTACCACGCAGATCACTTCTTCGGCTTGTTCGGCATGTTCAAGACCTGGCAGCTCTGGGGCCGCACGGAGCCGGTGGAGATCTACGGCCCTCGCGGCCTGACGGAGATGCTGGACATGTTCCGGCGGCTCATCGGCAAGACCGATTTTCCGCAGGTCTGGCGTGAGGTCTCCCCGGGCCAGACGCTCGACTTCGAGGGCTACCAGATCCAGGCGATCGCCACCGAGCACCGGATCGCGAGCTGCGGCTACCTGTTCGTCGAGGCCCCCCGCCCCGGCCAGTTCTCCCCGGAGCGGGCCATCGCGCTCGGGGTCCCGGCGGGCCCGATGTTCGGCAACCTCCAGCACGGACAGACCGTCGTCACGCCGGGCGGCAAGGAGGTCCGGCCCGACGACGTCATGGGCCCGAGCCGAGCCGGCCGCCGCATCGTCATCACCGGCGACACGCGCCCCTGTCAGGCCGTGGTCGACGCGGCCCGCGGTGCCGATGTCCTGATTCATGAGGCGACCTTCCTGAGCGACGACAAGGACCGTGCGCAGGAAACCAGCCATTCGACGGCCGCGGAGGCCGCAGCCGTGGCCCGGTCCGCGGGTGCGAGGCTGCTGGCCCTGACCCACCTGTCGTTCCGCCACTCGAGCCAGGAGATGCTGGCCGAGGCCAGGGGCGTCTTCGAACCCTGCGTCCTGCCCAACGACTTCGACCGCATCGTGGTCCCCTTCCCCGAGAAGGGGATGCCGTACCTCGTCAAGCACGGGGCCCAGGAGGACCCTGCGGGGACTTCGCTCGAGGCATCGCAAGCAGCGCCAGCCCGCACCGACACCAGGCGCCGGTAGAGAGTCGCCCCGGCGACTGTCCGGGTTTTTTGCGGATCTGCTCCAGGCCCTGTTCGTGGCAGGCTGTAGAGACGATATATTTGCTACTAGCAACTATATCGTTGCGCATGTCATCGTTTTGCAAGGAGAGACCATGTTCACGATCAACGAAGGTCCCGTCGACCGCATCATCCGGGTGATACTGGGCCTCGGCCTCCTCGCCATCGTGTTTGTCGGCCCGCATACCCCGTGGGGCTGGATCGGCCTGCTCCCCCTGGTCACGGGTCTGGTCGGCTTCTGCCCGCTCTACAAGGTCCTCAAGATCTCGACCGCAGGGTCGGCCAGGTAGAGCGCTCCGGAGCCGCCCCCGGAGTCAGGCCGGTATGCCGGTCAGGAGACCCGAGACAGCTGGGCGGGCGTCATCGCCTGCAGGGCGAACATCTGCGTGATCGCCCCCTGATCCAGGGGGTTGCCGGGCGTACCGTAGTGACCGATGCCGCCCTGATCGAACAGCCCCGTCCGGGGATCCCGCGCCTGGGTCCAGACCCGGTCGAGGTACGATCCGAGGGCCTGGCGATAGCTCGGGTCCGGAGCGATCCGATCGAGCTGGAGCAGGTTGCGGAAGAAGATCGCGTTGAAGGCGGGCGGCTGCTTCCAGAGGCGATCGTCCTGGCCCAGGTAGGACAGCGCGGAGGCCGCGGTCTGCCGGGCCCGATCGAGGTACGTCTTGTCACCCGTCACCCGATAAAAGAGCGCGTCCGCACCGATGGGCGTGCCCTGGTTGTAGCTCCAGATCGCCTGGTGCAGGGTACCGTCGTCGCCGATCGAGTCGTAGTAGAGGCCTGACGGCGACCTCAAGGTGCTCTCGAGGAACGCGTCGGTCTTCCTGGCGAAGTCGAGGTACTTGCTGTCGTGGGTCGCCTGGTACAGGCGCAGGGCCAGCTCGATCGCCGGCCCGTTGGAGCAGGTGTTCCGGGAAGGGGTCCGGGACTCCTCGACCCAGTGCATCCCGCCGCTGGGCGTCCGCCCGCCCTGCAAGAAGTCGAATATGCCCTCGGCGCGATCGAGGTAGGCCCGGTCTCCGGTCTGATTGTAGGCCTGGACCAGATCCAGCCCGAGCCACTCGTTGTCGTCGTAATACCGATGCTGACCCGGGCCGTAGGCGATGTCGGGAGCGTACGCCGGGCCCTGGCGATACAACGAAAGTGCGGCGATGGCCGAGCTGGCCGGCTGGTAATCGCCGGTCACGGAAGCCACGTCGAGGGCGCCGGCGATCGCCTGGCCCTGCGGCCAGACCGACGTGGGGAGCCAGCGGGCCTTCACGCTGTTGCCGAAGGTCCCGGCCGGTCCGCCAAGATTGTTCTCGAGCGCCTGCAGCGAGGCCTTGGCCCGGTCCGCCGGGGTAGTCGGCTCGAGCTGGGCCTGCGGCCGACGGTGCGAGAACAACCCGCGCAGGTCGTTCCAGGCCCGATCGAACAGACCCTGGACCATGACCCCACCCATGCGCAGCGGCCCCGGCAGGTGGCCCTGCCAGTCGGTAGGCAGCGACCCGGCGGACGCCCGGGGAACTTGCGACTGAGCGGCCGCGGACAGCGTCAGCGAGGAAGCGAAACTATCCGGCAAGGCGAGCACGGCGGCGGGGGCTTGCGGCCCGGCCGGAACGCTCGCGTTCGTCGGGGGGGAGTTCCGGAGAACGATGCTCATGGCAGGAAAATTATCGACGGAAACACTCGGCAGAGCGATAAAGACAAGATTAAGGAGACGACCGGTGAGCCGGGCCAGCTGCAGGGTACTTGAAGCTAGTGACCAGCCGAGAGGATCGCTTGAGCGCCGCCCGAGCGCTGGCGGATGACGACCTCGCCGGAGCGGATCGCGTCCTTGCGGAGATCGCCGCGCCGTTCCTGACACGAACACGGCTGATCCAGGCGGTCTTCGCCTGGAAAGCGGAGCACGACAGCGAAGGCATACCCGCAGTCGTCGCTCGGCTGCTCGAAAGCCAGCCGAGCCTGGCCGAGCTACGCGAGGCTGCAGACGTCCTGACCGAGCGCGGCCTGTTGAGGCAGGCCCAGCCGCTCTGGGCCGAGCTGGGGCGCGATCTTCCGGACTTCACCCGGTGGAGGTGGCCGCGGAAGATGCCCCGGGAACGACTCCGGATCCTGATGCTGGCGGACGCGTCGAGCCCGCTGGTCAAGCGGTTTTCCGGCTACTTCGTCCGCCATGGGCACGAGGTCCACATCCTGTCCCGCAACCAGCGTGATCTGCCTGGTGTCGCGGTGCACGTGCCCGATCCCGTGCCCGGCCCCCTGGCGCTGGCGGAGTGGGCACTCCTGGGGCAGGAGGCAATTCGACGCATCGGTCCCGACATCGTCAACGGCCACTACGCCTCGATCGAAGGCCTGTGGGGCGCGCTGACCGGGTTTCACCCGTATGTCTCCACCCTCTGGGGGTCGGATATCAACGTCGATCCGGGCCTCGACCCGAAGTACGGGACCCTCATCCGGTTCGGCCTCCAGCAGGCCGACGGGCTGATCGGCGTCACGTCGGATCTGCTCGGCAAGGCCCGTGGACTGGCCGATCGGACCTTCGCGGGAGCTCGCCTGGTGCGATTCGGCCCCGACTTGACCGAGTTTCGCCCCGACCTGGACGGCTCGACCATCCGGGAGCGCCTCCGGATCGGCCCGGGCCCCGTCGTCTTCAGCCCGCGCCAGTTCAAGCCGGCGGCGAACATCCACCGGCTGGTGGAGGCGATCCCCGGAGTGCTGGAGCGATTTCCCGACGCCTGGTTCGTCCTCATGAGCTACAACACGCCCGAGGACGCCTACTACCACTCGCTGGTGGACCGGGTGAGGGCGCTGGGCGCAGAGGGCCGCACCCGTTTCATCAACGGCGTGGATCACGCCGAGATGCCGCTCTGGTATGCGATGGCAGACGTGACTGCATCGATCCGGGATTTCGACGGAGCCTCCGTGTCGATCATGGAGAGCCTGGCGTGCGGAACGCCCCTCATCCTTTCGGATATCGCCGCCAATCGCGAGGTTGCAGACGGCGCCGCCCTGTTCGTCGATCCCCACGACGTCCCGGCCCTCGCGGCGGCCATCTGCCAGGTCCTCGCCAACGGCCCCGACATCGCCGCCCTGCGGGACATCGGGCACGCCCGGATGGAAGAGATGGGATCGTTCGATCCGCAGATGGCTCAGGTCGAAGAGCTCTTCCAGGGACTTCGGGCCCGGCTGGAACCCTATCCCACCTCTCTCCACGAGGGGTTGTCCAAAGCCCAGGCGTGGGCCGACGACGGCAGCAAGGAGATCGCCAGGGCCATGCTGGCGCAGCTGGCTGGCCAGGCGAGCACGCCAGCAGAGCGGGCGTCCATCTGGCTGACCGCGGCCCTCCTGTCCGGTCCCTGGCTGGAGGACGCGGGACACGGCGTGCAGCGCGCCATCCTGGAGGTGCTCGGCGATGGCGGATGAACCAGACGCGGTGAGCCCTACCCTGGTGCTTGCGGCCGACTGGGACGACCCCGGGAGCTGGAATGAGCCCCTGTTGTGTTTCGTTCGGTCCTTCCCGGCCGAGGACGCGGTGCGTCTCGTCCTGCCCTTCGAGCCGGAGCACTTCGACGGCGAGGCCCTGGCAGCCGAGATCGCTCGCCTTGCGGCGAGCGCCGGACTCGATCTCGAGCGATGCGCCGAGCTGGTACTGGCGCCCGTCACCGAGGCCGACGAATACCCCCGCCTGGCTGCCGGTGCGCTGGCCCTGCTGGTGGCTCCGGGCCGAGCGGCTCCAGGGTGGGCGAACGGGCTTCCCATCCGAGTCAGCCGGATCGCATCTCGAGAGGATCTCGCAGGCCTGGTGCGGCCCCTGGATGTGCTGGGTTGAAAAGGAATGCGGCCTCGCAGGGGCACCACGAACGGAAGGGTGAAACCTGCCGCCCGGGAGCCGATACTGGGGTAAAGGGCCCACGCTGAAGCGACATGAACATACTGCTGGCTTATGGATACGCTCAAGAGTCCGTAGCGACCTATTTCGACGCCGCCCTGCGGGCCGAGCACCGGGTGGTCACCTGCGGACCGAGCACCGATCGCCCGCAAGACATTCCCTGCGACCCGATCGAGCACGTCCAGGACATCCTCGCCCGGTTGCCCGAGGGGTTCGAGCCCGACCTCTTCTGGTGGATCGAATCTCATACCGCTTTCCTGCCGAGGGGCGTCGAGACCCTGGATTGCCCCACGGTGGCCTACGAGACGGCGGCGCTGTGGAACCACTTCTGGGCCGCTCGCTACGTTCGCGATTACGACATCGTCGCGGTCAATCGACGACGTCCAGACGTGTACGAGGCCGCAGGCAATCAGCTCGTCTTTTCCCTGCCAAACGCCGCCGCCGAATGGATGGTGGGGGATGTATTCGGGGAGCGGACGATCGACGTGGCCTTCCTCGGAAGCATCAACCCGACGCTCTACCCGGATCGCGCCCGCTTGCTGGGCCGCCTGCGGCACCTGGCCGACCGACACAAGCTGACCTTGAAGGTTGCGACCGGCCTCCAGCCGGACCAGCTCGCCGAGGTCTACCAGTCCGCCAAGATCGTCTTCAATGCGGGAACCCTGGGCGAGGGCCTCAACATGCGGGTACTCGAGACCATGTCCTGCGGTGCCCTCTCCTTCACCGAGAATGGCACTCCTCCCGGTGTGTCCCAGTTTTTCGAAGACCGAAAGCACCTGGTCATGTTCGAGGAGGACGACTTCGAGGCGCCCCTGCTCCACTACCTTCGCCACGATGCGGATCGGCTCGAGATCGCGGCCGCCGGGCAGGCGGAGGTCCTGGCCCGGCACAGGTACGTGGATCGGATCCGCCAGGTTCTCGCGGAGGTCGCCGCTCTCGGCCAAGCGCCGCGGGCCAAGCCCTGGCGCCCCGGCGCGGAACGGCTGCTGGACCAAGCAGCCGTCCAGTACTTCCGGGGCCGCAACGACATGGCGAGGCAGACCCTGGCAGAGCTGTCCGCCGTCGCTCCGCATCACCCCGAGCTACCGCACGCCGTGGCGGTGGTCGAGGCCGCGATCGGCGAGGTGGATGCCGGGGAGCTTTTCGAGAAAGCGCTCACCCGAACGCCGTCCCCGGTGACCGCCGTCAGCTACGCCCGCTGGTTGCTCGAGCAAGGACGTCTGGACGAGGCAGAGGCGATCGGCAGCGGCCTCGTGAGCTGGCAGCGGAAGACCGACCTTCCCTGGTTCCGGACCTACTTCCCCTACCGCTGGGACTTCATGCGCGTCGAGTGGCTCAACGTGGGGCTCGCGGATCGCCGTGACGAGGCCCGGGCCGAGTTCCTTTCGACACAGCGCCTGGCGGTACTGGCCGAGGTCGCGATGAAGAGAAAGGATCTCGAACCGGCCCGAGATCGGTTGCGCGCGCTGGTCAACGCGCGGCCGAAACACTGGGAAGCCTGGTCGAACCTGGGGTCCGTGGCGAGGGATCTGGAGCGGGTTGACGAGGCGATCGCCTGCTTCAATCGCAGCCTCGACCTCAACCCCTACGACTTCGTGGCCCGCTTCACCCTGGCCTCGATGCTGGATCAGGACGGCGCCTCCGAGGCCTGCATCCGCCGGGTTCGCGACCTTGCCCTCGACAACTACGCCCTGGCCAGGGATGCGATCGCACTGCGCGTCCTCAACGAGGACTCCATCATCCTTCACGTGAGCCTGAACCAGGCAGGCAAGGCCCACGCCCAGCTCGGAGAGACCCAGGAGGCCCGGGCTTGCTGGCGTCGGTCGCTGGCGGACAGACCCGAGCAGCCCGACATCCGAGCACTGGCGGAAGGAAAGACCGTGGTGCCGGCGCGGTTCCGCGTGGGCCCGGAGTTCGACACCTCGGCGTCGACCCTGTGGCTGGTGGCTGCACGTTCCGGCTGGGAGCGACCGCTGGCTGAATTCATCGGCTCGCCACCGCCCGATACCGCGCTGGTCCTTCATTCCGGAGCCCACGACGCTGCGCTGCTCCAGGACGAGGTCGCGGCATGGCTGCAGGCCAGGAGCATCGACCCCGACGAGATCCCGGATCTGCTCCTGGTGGACGATACCCAGGCCACGCTCGTGGCGATGTGCCGGCGCGTTACCGCCATCGTGGACAACGGCGATGACACGGCCCGCTCGGTCGCCGAGGCCTTGAACTTGCCGTTCCGTCGCTTACCTGGCGTTGTTCCCTGACGACTGGCCGGGCGGCAGAGCGGGCGCTACCGGAACCAGCGGACCTCGCGCCGGGGGAGGCGCGGACGGCGGCCAGGTGGGCAGCGGCGGCACGATGGGCTGAGGCTCGGCCAGCATCTGGGGCAGCATGTTCCGCGGCGTCTCGGTGGCCGCCGGGACCATCTGGCCGGACCCTGACGACCAGGCCACGGAATCCGACGCCAGGACACTATCCGGTGCCTGTGCGCCGGGCGGACCGGCCGCCGCTCCCGACGCCGTCACCGCATCCGAAGCTGTCGCCTCGAGGGCGAGGTGGAACCACTCGCGCACGGTCTCGAAGTACTCGGGGAAGGCCGACCAGCCGCACGGGAGACCCGAGCCAGGCAGGAGGCTCAAGCTGCGAGGCTCGGCTGCCGCCAGGTAAAGCTGGCTGGCCGTCCGGGTGGGATCGTCCTGGCTGCCGATGAAGAGGACCGGCAGGGGCGAAAGGTGCCCGACCAGATCGGCCATCCTGGGCGACTTCCCGGAACCCAGCCGGATCCCGGCGGTCCACTGCCAGAACAGGCGGCCGAAGCCGGACAGCGGGCTCTCGGCGTAAGCCTCCCCGGCGACGGGTTCGCCCCAGTAGCCCACCGGACCGGCCAGCGCCAAAGCGTCGATCGCCCCGTGCTGCCCGACCGCGGCCATCGTCGCCGGAACCGTCGAATCGCCCTCGGCCAGCACCCCGACCCGCTCGATCCCGCGCGAGCGCAGGTAGGCAGCCCCGGCCAGGAGATCCAGACGCCCCCCGCCCCCCGGCCCCTGTACGCCTTGCGAGCGCCCGACCCCCCGGGGCTGGACGACCAGGACCGCAAGCCCCCGGCTCAGCCAGTCGGCCATCGTCACGACGGCGAAACCGTGACGGCCGGCCACGAAGCTCGGATAGAGAATGACCCCGACGTCATGGCTGGCACCCAGCAAGGTGCCCGCCAGCGTGACTCCGTCGCTCGCCACGAGCTGCACATCCCGGGCCGTGCTGCCGTAGGAAAATCGCTGATGCGGAAGCGTGTATCGCGGCTCGGACGCCAGGGTCGCTCGATAACGAGCATCCGCCTGCATGGTCCAGACGCCACCGAGCAGCAGGCCGACCAGCGGGACGCCGACGGCGAGCAGAGAGAGTGTGGGACGGTCGATGCCTGCAGGATAGCACCGGCCGGCTTGCCAGAACAAGAAAACGGCACTTCTCGACGGCCCCGTGAATCCTGGCCGAGGCGGACCCGAGACGATGCGGGATCGCGTCCGTGGCGAGGCGCCACGTTAGACCAGGGCTCGATCGGGGCATTGGGCAGGTGTGCGTCGCTGGATCTTTATTGCAATCGTCGCCGCGATCGTCGCGCTCTTCTTCGCCGATCGGGTCAACCGGCAGCAGGTCAACCGCATGCTGGTCAACGCCGCAGGTGGCAAGCCGCCGATGAACGACGTGACGTTCGTGTTCCCCCTGATCCCTCACCCGACGCCCTCGCCGACGCCCGTCCCGGTGTACCCGGGTTCCATCGCGTACGAGAAGAACGTGACCCTCCGGTACGAGGATCTGGGCTCGGGGTACTGGCAGACCCACGCCTTCAACATGGTCGACGGCGAGCAAACCCCGCCCGGTGACGACTGGGAGGGCCAGTTCCGCTTCAAGTTCAACCCGCCGGACGATCCGATGCATCCCGGCCACTCGGTCGTGGCGATCGCCGGGGCGCGAAGCAAGATGGCCTTCGCCAACCTCGGCCTCAAGAACTTCTACTCGGTCCAGAGCCTGGCCGGCGTGCACTGGCTCGTGCCCTCGGCCGGGGAGACTCCCGCCGTGTGGAATCTGGCGCCTGGCGACGTCGTGGCGATGCGGATCGAGACCGATCTCACGGCCCCCATCAAGCCCGCGGCGTCAGGCAGTGCGACCGGTTCTGCGGGGCTCGGGCCGACGATCAAGGTCCAGAAGCTCACCTACGCCAAACTCTTCATCCGGATGCTGAGCCAGGACAAGGTGCAGTTCGATTACGTCTTCCGGGTCGATGGCTCGCCCGTCTTCCCCAGACCGCACGGAGGCTGAACGCCCCGGCCTCGCCCGC
Organism: bacterium; assembly: GCA_021790035.1. Classification (GTDB taxonomy): domain Bacteria; phylum Cyanobacteriota; class Sericytochromatia; order S15B-MN24; family VGJW01; genus JAJXWQ01. The sequence continues at coordinate 9,285 of JAJYIO010000013.1, forward strand.
TGCTGACTCCAGCCTGACGATCTAGTACCTCTGCACAGCGGTTTTGATCGGTTGAGCGAGACGGCTTCAGAGCAGGACGGGTAGTCGTTCGGGTGGCACAAGCATCTCAATGCTCCGCGCTACGCCGGGCGTGCGCTTGATGAGGCTGAGTCGTTCAAGGGTGAGGATCATCTGGTGCACCGTTGGCGGGCTCACCTTGAAGTGCTTCTGGATGTCCGCCTCGGCGGGCGCTTGGCCGAGCACTCGCGTGTAGGCGTAGATGAAGGCCAGGTACTGGCCCTGCTTGTCGGTGAAGGCTTGCGACACGGGGGATCGACTTCTCGGCGCGGCTCTGATCTGCTGCTCTGCGGCCCCGAGGGCACAAGGAGGCGCGGATGAACATACGTTACATCGTGGAACTGAACGAGGTCGAGCGGACGGAATTGCGGTCCTTGGTGGCCGGCGGCAAGGCCGCGGTCCGGGAGGTGAAGCGCGCCCAGATACTCCTGGCGGCTGATGCAGGGCGAGGCGATGAGGAGGTTGCCGCCATCGTAGGCGTCGGCACGTCGACCGTGTACCGAACCAAGCGCCGATTCGTGGAAGGCAGCCTCGAGGACGCCCTGAGCGAGGAGGCTCGGCCGGGAAGCAGCCGGAAGTTGTCCGGAAAAGAGGAAGCCTTGCTGGTTGCTACCGCCTGCTCCGCTCCGCCAACGGGTCGCGCCAGGTGGACGCTTGAGCTGCTTGCCGACGCGATCGTGCAGCTGACGGATCACGATCGGATCTCCCGCGAGACCGTCCGGCGCCGACTGGCGGAAAACAAGCTGAAGCCGTGGCGCAAGGATATGTGGTGCATCCCCAAGGTCGATGGCGAGTACGTGGCCCGCATGGAAGACGTCTTGGACCTCTATGCCGAGACTCCCGATCCCGGCCGGCCCGTGGTCTCGTTTGACGAGAGCCCCACCCAGATCATCGGGGAAGTGAGGTTGCCGATCTCGGCGAAGCCTGGCCAACTCGAACGCTACGACTGCGAGTACCGTCGGAACGGAACGGCCAATCTATTCATCTTCTTGAACGTCCACGAGCCCTGGCGCCACGTGAAGGTCACCGACCACCGAGCCGCCGTGGACTTTGCCGAGTGCATGCGCGATCTCGTCGACGTCCATTACCCCCAGGCCGATCTCGTCCGGGTAGTTCTCGACAACCTCTCGACACACTCGGCCGGCGCCTTGTACCAGGCCTTCCCACCGCAGGAGGCTCGCCGGATCCTGCGGCGCCTGGAGTTCCACTACACGCCGAAGCACGCCAGCTGGCTGAACATGGTGGAAATCGAGATCGGGGTGCTGCGCAGTCAGTGCATCGACCGCCGCATCGGAGACCGAGCCACACTCGAAGCGGAAGTTGCGGCCTGGGAGCAGCAACGAAACGCTGAACTCGCCGGGATCAACTGGATGTTCACGGTTGAGAAGGCGCGGGAAAAGCTTGGGAAGGCATATCCGTCGACGATCACGGCGTCATCGACGCCAGTCGCGGCCTGAACCCGTCAGCTCCGCTGTGCTGACGTTCTAGGACCGGGGGGCCATCCTCCCTCACTGCGTTCGGGCAGGGACTCGAGGGAACCCGCCGGTTCCCTCGAACGCTCTCCGGCTGAGGGCAAGCCGCTACGTAGCCTGGCTTCACAGGTGGCGGGATTCGACATCGAAGGTTGCTGTTCGCGAGAGGGCAGCCGGTGCTCGACCGTTTTCAACTCGAGCCCGGTGGCGCCATTGCTGGAGACTACTGCGGGGGCAGGGTGGTCTCCTGCTCCATCTTGGCCTTGAGGTAGCCGGCAAAATCCATCGCGCCCTTGATGGCGATGCCCGCGCCAAGGACCACCCCCGCTCCTGCGGCCAGCGTGAGCAGACCCGGGGCCGCGAGGGTCAATCCGAGGGCGACGGCCGAGCCGGCGAAGATGCCCAGGCCAACGGCCAGCGCCTTGCCACCCGGAGTGCCCTTGGCCTGAGCCTTGGGATTGGCGCCGTCCCGGCGCGTGAAGGCCAGGGTGTCCGAGCCGAGGTTCAGCCGCCCTGCCTGCGGACCCGATGACGCTCCTGCCTTGGCAGTCGTCACCTTGGCCGCGGTCCCTACGGTCTTGATACCCATGTCGATTTCCTCGGGGAATTCGTGGTTACGTTTCTTCTCATTCCCAGATTTCGAGCCAAAATTGCGGGAGCCCGCCGATGGCGCCGGCGTTAAGATTTCCCTATGATCGGATCATCGGCGCGCTGAACGCGTCGGGTACAGAGTCGGCACGTTCGAGTGCGACGGCAAGATCCGCGGAGCGAACAGGCCTGCGAGGGCCCGCACGAGGATCCGCGCCGGCCTCGCCTCGATTCAAGGGAGATCGGAACGGATGTCCAGCTTACCGAAAGATACCGCGGCAAGCCGGTGGCTCGAAGGGCGAGTCACGGATGCCTCGACGGCCGTCTCGGGGATCCAGAGCGGGGACCGCGTGTTCGTGCAGGGCGGGCACGCGACCAGCGTGCTGCTGCTGGAGGCGCTCGTGTCTCGAGCCAGCGAGCTGACCAACGTCGAGGTCATGCACCTGCATTCCCTGGCAGAGCACCCGCACCTGCGCCCCGGGCTCGCCGGTCATATCCGTCACAACGCCCTCTTTGCCGGCCCGCACTCCCGCGAGGCGGTGCAGTCGGGCCGGGCCGATTACACTCCCGTGTTCCTGGCCGACGTGCCCGGCCTCATCACCAGCGGGCGCCTCGGAGTGGACGTCGCGCTCGTGCAGGTCTCGCCGCCGGACTCGCACGGGTTCTGCAGCCTCGGTCCCTCGGTCGACATCGGCAAGGCAGCCCTCGAGACGGCGCGCCTCATCGTCGCCGAAATCAACCCCCAGGTGCCTCGAACCCATGGCTGCAGCTGCCTGCACACCCGAGACATCGATTTCGCGGTGCTCTCCGACCACCCGTTGCCCGTGATGGAACCCGCCGTCATCGGCCCGGAAGCCCAGGAGATCGGCCGGCTCGTCGCGACGCTCATCGAGGACGGATCCACCATCCAGACCGGCATCGGCGCGGTGCCCACGGCCGTGCTCAACTCGTTGCATGACAAGCACGATCTGGGCATCCACACCGAACTCCTGCCCGATGGCGTGGTGGATCTCTTCGAGGCCGGCGTCATCACCGGGCGCCACAAGACCGTCGACAACCGCCTGATCGTCGGCAGCTTCGCGCTGGGTACCCAGAAGATCCTGGACTTCATCAACGACAATGCGGGCGTCCACCTGGTTGGAACGGATCGCACCAACGACACGGCTCGCATCCGCCGCCAGGAGAAGATGATCGCGATCAACGCGGCGATCGAGGTCGATCTCTCCGGTCAGGTGGCGGCCGAGTCCATCGGCCCCATGCTGTACAGCGGTACCGGCGGGCAGATGGACTTCATGCGGGGCGCGTCCCTGGCGCGAGGCGGCAAGGCCATCATCGCGATCACGTCGACGGCTCGCCGCGGCACGGCCTCGCGCCTGACCCCCATGCTGGCCATGGGCGCCGCCGTCACGACGCCCCGGGACCAGGTCCAGTATGTCGTCACCGAGTACGGCATCGCCGAGCTTTCCGGCCGTACGCTCAAGCAACGCGGCGAGGCCCTGGTCGCGATCTCCCACCCGGACTTCCGTGCCGAGCTTCGCCGCTGGCTCCGGGGCACTCGCACCTACGCCCTGTCGAGCGAGGAAAGCGCCAGCGTCGGGACGTAGGATCCGGTGTAGGCTGTTTACGGTCTGAAGCGGGCCCTTGGAGCCATATTCACTGCCTGAAAACTCGATCCCCCCGCGAACGCTCTCGGACGGATGGCAAGCTTGCTCTCGCGGTGGCGAAGATGCCAGATGGAAGGCTACCGTCCGCGAGTGGCTGGCGGCGCTCGACCGAGAATCGCCGGGCCGAAAATCCCAGAGGCCGGCTGGCAGTTGTAGCAGTTGGCTCCCATGCTCGAAGCCGAGTTGAAGCTGGCGCCGCCGGGACCGACGATCTCGAGCGGCAAGGCGGTGCTGGCCAGGGGCCCGGACGCGCTGACGGTGGCGTCAGGGGTCGGGAAGTCGAACTTGACCAGACCGGCGCCGATCACCCCCGAGACGCTGGCCTGCGGATCCATGTTGAGGGTGCCCAAGATCTGCGCGGTGCCAGCAGGTTGGGTCGAGCAAGTGACGTTGCCCTGCGCGTCGATCTGGGCCGAGCCCGTCGCACTCCAGGTGAAATCGCTGGCGGTCAACGTGGCGGAACCTTCCGGCGTATCGATCGTGGCTTGCGGGACCGCGAAGATATTGGCGCTCAAGATTCCGCTCTGTCCGAAGAACGGCATCGCGACCTGCGGGATCAGGCCGCTCATCTGCTGCAGGCTGCCTCCCATAGGGGGGATGCCCAGGAAGTTGACGGAACCAGACGCGTTCAGCGCATCGCCGCCGACGGGCTTGGCGTCGAAGGTGCCGGCGTAGATGTTGACCGAGAACGGGGTGCTGCCGCCATCCGGATTGGGGACGTTGCCCGAGATCGTGTAGATGCCCGGCTGCAGGAAGACGACATCGTTGCCCGACTGGTACACATCGGCGCTGCTGGCCGGCGTGGGCGAGGTCGTCGGAACCGGCGTGGGACTCGGACTGGAGCTGGTGACCGTGGTATTCGTCGTCGGGCTCGAACTCGGGCTCGGGCTCGGGCTGGCGCTGGTGACCGTGGTATTCGTCGTCGGACCGGGACTGGGACTCGACGTGAGGGCCAGGACGCCCGAGGCGGTCCCCGCGTTGGGGCCGGACACCGTGAACTGGACCTGCACCGGCTGCGGCGGCTGGAAGCCAGGGCTGCCGAGCTGCTGCATGAAGGTGGGATCGCCGGCGTTGCCCGGGATGACCTGGATGGAGACCGTGGCCCCGACGATGGCGTAGATGTGCCCGGTAGGCGTCGGTGGCTGCTGGCCCGCGAGATTCTGGCAGGTGTTACAGCCGAAGTCGTACTTGAGCCCGGTCGAGTAGACCATGTACGACGGTCCCACCTGCCCGCCGCTGCCCGTCGAACCGCCACTCGTCCCGCCGTTCTGGTTGACGTTGGCATTGACGTTGGCGTTGGCGTTGATCTTGGCGCCCGACAGGTTGATGTTGCAACCTGCCAGCATTGCGGCCGACACCAACGCGGTCGCTCTCCGTAGTCTTTTCGACATCGTGACCCCCCGAACAGGCGTGCGTGGACTTGCTCGCTCGATCCTAGGGCAGTTTCGGAAAAAGTTCCATACATTCGAGCACAATCTGAGTGTGATCTTGATTGCGCCCCCGGAGTGACGCCCGGCCATCGAGGGGCGGCATCGTGCCGGCGCAGGCTGATCCGATCGGCCCGGACGAAAGATCCTGCGCAAAAAGGTCAGTCGGACGACCTGGCGATCGTCCGACCGGGGCATCGAGGGACCCCTTCAGCCCGACAACGGTCTATCCGTGCCGGGTCTGGCTGTGGAGCTTTCTCAGTGCGTCCAGGAGATCCTCCTCGGCCTCGCTCTCGATGAGATCTTCGAGCGAGACCAGACCCACCAGGTGGTTGCCATCCATCACGAGAAGTCGGCGCACGTTGTGCTTCTGCATGGTTCGAACGGCGTCCGCGATCGTCGTGGTGCTGGTGACCGTGATCGGATCCCGGGTCATGATCTCCTTGACGGGCACGTCGATACGGCGGTTGGCCACGGCGCGTATGGCGATGTCCCGATCCGTGACCAGGCCGACGACCCGCCCTTCCTCCTCGACCGGCACGACGCCGATGTTCTCCTGACCCATCTTGGCTGCGACCTCCGGGAGCAGCGCGATTCCCGTCACCTTGACCACGCGCTTGCTCATGACCTCGCTGACGTTCATCCCATTTCCTCCTTTGGGACTGTAGGCCCACGCACGATACCAGCGCGAGCCGAACCCCGCCTCGTGCTGTTCCGAAGGCGAGTCTGGAACTCCAGCCCAAAAAAACGGCGACTCGGCTGCTGATCGCTGGCCCTTCGAGAGGTAGGCTACGCCTCGTCAGCGAGGCGATTTCCATCGAGCGAGGGAAGTCCCGTGAAGAATCGCAAGCGGCCGAAAACGGCTTCCAGGCCAGCCGAAAGGACCGGTGCCGAGTTCAGGGCCGAGGTTCCGGCCGAATCGGCCGGGCGGCGTCAGGGCGAGCGCGC
>JAJYIO010000438.1 GCA_021790035.1 bacterium
CGGCAGGGAGGTAGAGGAGACCAGGCCGTTGGGCGGCAACCTGGAGATGGTCGAACGGATCATCTGGAACGACGGAGTGAAGAAGGCCGCGGAGCTGGCCGCTCGCAAGGCCGTTCCAGAGATCGATGCCGTGGCCGAAAAGGCGCAGGATCGCCTGGCTACCGCAGCCAGCCGCGACGTACGGACCCTGTCGGCTCGTGCGGTGAAGGACGCGACTCCGAAGCTCCTGATCGACGGCAAGGAGGCCTTTTCCGCCTTCGAGAAGACGATATCGGGCGCCAAGCGCAGGATTCTCCTCGAGACCTTCACGTTCAAGAACGACGAGACGGGAAAGCGCGTCGGCGACCTGCTCATGCAGAAGGCGCGCCAGGGCCTGGATGTGCGGGTCTTGCTCGATACCTACGGCACGTCGACCAACCTTCCCGAGGCCCCGTACCTCGATTTCTACAAGCAGATGCGTGACGCCGGAGTCGATGTCCGCCTCCACGATCCCGAAGTCTTCAGCCTGAAGAAGGGCATGCCGATCACCCACCGCAAGCTGCTCATCGTCGATGACCAGAAGTTCTTCACCGGCGGGATGAACATCAGCGATCGCTATGCCAAGGAATGGCACGACACCATGATCCAGATGGCCGGCCAGCCCGCCCAGGATGCCACCGCCGCCTTCAACAACAACTGGGTGCGGGCGGGCGGCGATCCGGTTCCGCTCGCGTCCGGTAGCGCGTTCAAGAATGCTGCCACGCACGCTTCGAGCGCCTCTGCCGGATCCGAGGCGCCGCGGGTCGTCTACAACGATCCGGAGGCCGGGACGTACGAGCTGACCTCGACCGTGATGGGAATGCTAGACGGCGCCAAGCACCACATCCGGGTGATGATGCCCTATCTGTCCGATTCGGACTTCATCTCGGCGCTCGAGAAGGCCGCTTCCCGGGGGGTCAAGGTCGACGTCATGCTCCCCAAGCTCAACGACGAGAAGGTCTATGCCGACCTCAACGAGGACGTGGCGCAGGGATTGCTCGAACACGGCGTTCGAGTCCGCTGGTACTCGGGCAAGCCCTCGGCTGATCTTCCCGCCGAGCACTTCAGCCACACGAAGGCGATCATGGTCGACTCGAACACGCTTTTCCTGGGCTCGGCCAACGCGGATCACCGGGCCATGGCGGGCAATCACGAACTGAGCGTGGTGGTGCATGACCCCGCCACCAACCAGGATGCCCGCCAGCGCCTCTGGGGTATCGACTGGGCGGCGTCCAAGCCCGCGGATCTGGCTTCGCTCCAGAATGCCAGCCTCTCGACCCGGGCCAAGCGCTGGTTCTGGAGCGCAATTTCCTCCTTGATCTAGCCCTCCTTGAGGTTGCCCGGACCCCGGCTTGCGTCCGCGAAAAAGCTCGCCGGGTTCCGATGCGTGCCGGCATCGAGGCCCACTCGATCCTTAACCGTAAATTTCCGCAAAGACAAGACGATCACGGGCTTCCCGGGCCGACAAGGAACGAGAGGGGCGGAAATGGTTCCGCAGGTAGAGGAGTAGAGGATGCCGGGCGTCCAGAACATCAAGGCTGCGTCGTCTGCACGCGCCGGGACGGCGGCGGCCAAGGCGCCAGGGCTGGCGGCTCGAGCCAGCCAGGCGGCGGCCCCGGCGCCCATTCGCGGCGAAGGCCCCGTCGCGGTTCTCGACCGGCTCTCGCTTTCGAGTTCGTCTCCCGCTGACAACGGCGTGCTCCTGATCCGTCGCCAGAACCTCCAGGAGCTCATCGGCCGGGAGATCTCGTCGAAGAATCCGGCTTACGGGTCCCTGGATTACTTCATTCCAGGCGAGAGCGACTACGCGGGCGCCGCACTGGTGCTCTCCAAAGACGGCAAGGATCTCCTTTCCAAGGCCGGGCTCGACCAGGGCAAGTCGCTGACGGTGCCGGCCCTCCCGGCCGAGTTTTCGCTCCAGAAGCACGTCGATCAGATCCTGATGACGCCAGAGGCCTATGACGAACTCAGCCGGGGCATCAAGAACGACGCAGGAGGCCTCGCAGAGGCTCCGGCCGGCAGCGCTCTGGCCCCGATCGCGTCCAAGTTCGTGCTGCGGAGCGATCCGATGGCCGACCTGATGTCGGCATCCTTGACCCGGACCGTTCCGGCGTTCAGCAGGTTTCCGGCCGCGGCGAGAAAACCGGTAGCTGCCCTGGTCGGCCAGGTGGCCGATTTCTCGGTGGCCGGGCAGGTCTATCCGATCAACGTGCCGTGGAGCCTGAAGGCCGAGGTCGCCCTGTCCCGCACGACGTCGCAGCCGGTTCACTGGCCCATCCACGTCAGCGGGCCCAACGTCAAGGAGTTCTGCCACGGAGCCGAGAGCAAGACGCTGATCCACGGCGGAACCCTCTTCGACGTTCCGACCTTCTTCCATGGCCTGTCCCAAGAGACCCAGGACAAGATCAACGTGCAGGCGCAGAAGTATCTGGGCCGCAAGATCGAGTTCCGTGAGGTCTATGGCCCCGGGCTCTACACCGGCAATGCGACCATCGCGGCGAGCTATGCGCACGGGAAGCTGACCCACTTCGACGCGGCGTCCGACGTCCAGAAATCCGGCAAGATCTACATCTTCAACGGCAAGATCGACGTCGGACAGGAGACCACGGAAGATCTCGACGAAGCGCAGAAGAAGAATTCCGCGATTCATACCCGCCTGGTTCCCGATGCCGAGGAAGTCGGTCCCTACCGCGTGACTCGCGGCGGGCAGTATATCCAGCCCACCGGAATGACCACCTTCGATCCTTTTGCTTCGGGTGCCGACACGATCAAGGGCCTGGTCAAGATCGCAAAGTACGACCGGGATTTCGCCACGAAGGAGCTCGGCGCCCTGGATCGCTCCAGCGTCCGCCAGGGACTTGAAGCCCTGGCCGAAAAGGGCGAGGGAGAGATCTCGGCGAATGCCAAGGCGCTGCTCGCCGCCCTGCCGGCCGAGCCAGGCCTGGGCGAGCGCTTGCTCGGGTCGGCTGGCCAGTTCCTCAAGGCCGCCCTGCACGGCTGATCGGATCGCCAGTTCGAACCCGGCCGCTCGGCGGCGCCGGACAAACAT
>JAJYIO010000439.1 GCA_021790035.1 bacterium
CGAGTAGTAGTCCAGCCCGCGCACGAGGCGGGGATTCCATTCGAAGGGAACCTCGGCGGCACCGAGCAACTCGCGCACGGCGTCGAAGTGGGCCTGGCAGTCGGGGCAGGGCTGCAGCGTGGGGGCCGCTCGGTTGAGCGCCTCGCACGACGGCACCTTGCAGTCGAGGACCCGCAGGGGGTTGGTCTCCATCCGCCGCTGGCAATCCTCACAGTACGCCGAGGCGTGAGCCCGGAAGTACTCCTGTAGGGCCGCGCGATGAGCCGGGCGGCACTGATCGTCGCCGAGGGTGTTGATCTGCACGACGAGGTCGGGCAGATCGGCTCCCGGGCGCCGGTGCGAGATCTCCTCGAAAAGCCCCTGGTAGAAGTCCCGGGCCAGGGCGATCGCCTCGGCATCCGCGGTCGGCTCGGCCGAACCGAACACCTCCACGCCGATCTGGTGGAACTGGCGCTGGCGGCCTTTTTGCGGCCGCTCGTAGCGGAACATCGGGCCCTGGTACCAGACCTTGAGCGGCAGGGGGCCGGCGTAAAGCTTGTGCTCCAGGTAGGCCCTCACCACGCCGGCCGTACCCTCGGGTCGGAGGCTGATCTGGCGGCCGCCGCGATCGGTGAAGGTGTACATCTCCTTGCCGACGATGTCCGTCTCGCCACCGATGCCGCGAGCGAAGAGTTCGGTGGCCTCGAAGGCCGGGATCCGGATCTCCGCGAAGTCATATCGCGAGAAGGCGTCGCGGGCAATCGTCTCCATGAGCTGCCAGGCCTGGATCTCGGGCGGCAGGATGTCGCGCGTGCCACGCTGGGCGCCGATCGGCTCGGCCATGAGGATCCTCCTGAACATCGGGGACGAAAAATCGCTTACCCGCGCCGGGCGCTACAGAAGTTCGCGCTTCGGGCCTGGCGTGCTGCTCGAAGAGCACTTTCGAAACGCTCGGGCCGGCTCGGCTTGCCTCGGCCCGTTGGAAGGCGCGGGCAACCAGCATAGCATCATCGGAAACGCCGAGCCGATCGGCGCAAAGCGCACGATCCGGACGTCGGCTGGCGATTCGATGACCTCGAGCGGGACGGACCGGGCGACTGGATCGTGGGACGGCGCGTTTGCCGAGGGGCGCCTGTGGGATAATGCCATCGCAGGGGCGCTAGCTGAATGCGACCCCGAGCAGGGAGGAGTCGTCGCACATGGGGTTCTTCGAACGGCTGGGTAACCTCTTCCGGGGCTTTCTCGGCGTCTTCATAGGGGGGCTCGAGAGCAAGAATCCCGGGGCCGTGTACGACTCGGCGATCCAGGGCCGGCAAGAGCAGTACCAGAAGCTGATCAAGGCCGTGAGCGGGGTCGTCTACCTCCGCAACAAGCTCCAGAAGGATCTCGATGAGAAGACCGAGAGTCTGCAGGAGATCCAGGCCCAGATCCCCGAGGCGGTCAAGCAGGGCGAGGAGCAGATTGCCCTCCAGCTCATAGAGAAGAAGAACGGCCTGACCGCCGAGATCGAGCATCTCAAGGCCGACATCGCCCAGACCGCACAGGACGCCGAGCGCCACAAGCAGGATCTGATGGCGTTCCAGGGCGAAATCCAGAAGCTGAAGGACGAGCGCGATCGGATGCTGGCCCGCAACGAGAGCGCCAAGGTGCGTCTGGAAGTCCAGCAGCAGCTATCCGGGCTTTCCGTCGATGCCGACCTCAAGGCGCTGGATCACGTCCGCGAGAGCATCCAGAAGATGGAGGCCCAGGCCGATGTCGCCCGCGAGGTGAGTGGCGCCGGCAGCGAGTCCAAGCTCCAGAAGATCCGCGATGCGGCCAAGTCCAGCGCCGCCGCTGCCGAGCTCGAGCACTACAAGGCGCAGCTCGGATTGACCACGTCCGAGGCCGGATCCAAGGATCTGGGCGCGACTCAGCCGCAGGCCGAGAAGACCATCTAGCGCGATTTTCGTTGAGTTGACCTGGCGAAGAGAGGCCTCTTAAAGCCGAAAACGGGTTAGATGCCCCCGCTCTCGCTTCAATCAAGGACGATCTGTCTTGGCAAGGATGCCCGAGGAGGCCAAAGGAGGTCCTCGAACTCCCCGCGCATGCCGCGCCTGAACTACCTCTTGCGCCTGTGGGCCGCCCTCCGGGAACCGGCCCAGCTCGGGCTTTTGACCCTTCTGGGAGCGGTCTGGCTCTGGGATGCCCAGACGCTTCACTGGCGCGTGCGGGCGAGTGGTGCCGGCATCGGTGCGCTCGAGGCGATCTGGTTGCTGGTCGCACCCATCCTGCCTCGCTACCAGGCCCGGCAGAGGCGCCGGCAGGAGCGCGAGGTCCTTCGAGCCCGGGCGGCCGAACTCCGGCGGCAGCTCTCCGCGCTCACCCCCGCGCTCGCGCTGCGTTACGAGACCGTCCGCAGCCTCGGCCAGAGCATCCAGGCGGAAGCCCGTCAGGCCGGAGCCGTTGCGGCTGACCTGCTCGCCGAGGAGCTAGACAAGCTCGAGGCCCTGCTGGCAGCGTTCCTTCGCCTGCTGTCGGCTTCGCAGCGCTACCGCCAGTATCTCGACCGCACCGACGAGGGCTCGATCCTCAAGGACATCGAGCATTTGCGCGGCACGCTCCATCGCATGGCCGACCCCGATACACGCCGGATCCTCCAGCAGAACCTCGATATCCTCGACAAGCGCCGGGAGCGCTTCGTGGCGATCCATCGGGCCTATCTCAACGTGCAGGCGCAGCTGGACGTCATCGAGGACACGTTCCACCTGATCGACGACCAGATGGTCTCCCTGCGAGCCCCGGACAACGTTCGCATCGACCTGGACCAGATCATCAGCAGCGTGGAGACCACCGAGGAAGTCCTGCTCGAGACCAGCGCCCTGATCGCCGAGTACATCGGCTAGGCGCTCGTCGGTTGAATGGAGCGGGCCAACAGGGCACCGTGGGCCTGGTTGCGCAGCAAAGGTAGAATCGAGATCCTATGAGTTGCCCACCGTCTGCGCCGACACCCTCGAATGAAACGCCACCTGCCGAGCAGGGCTACGCAGCAGCTTGCCCGCAGCGGGGGGTAGTTTGCGGGGGGCAAGGCCCCCTG